>NZ_JBJPHU010000023.1:0-79253 GCF_052939515.1 Phormidesmis sp. 146-33 | reverse complement strand
CCGATAAATTCTGTCTCTCAACCGTCAGCTAAAAGTGAAGTCAGCCCCATCTCAATCTACGAGTTGCATGATGTGATCAAGTCGTTAGAAGTTTTGTATGAAGCTGTTGAACAATTGCCAGAGGCTCGGAGAGAGTTAGCGATCGTCTACTTCAACGATTTACAAGACGAAATCAAAATCACCTATCGCCGCAAACCTGAAAAGATCAAAGCTTATTTTATTGCAGTTCTAGGAATGATTTTGCCTGTTTCAAAACAGATTAGGAAGGCAGACGAATTTTTTGAAACCGTGAGAAACTTGTCTAAAAAGCTGAATGTTCCGGTAAAGCTGTCTCAGTCAGATGGAGACGCTTAATCGCTACAATCCTCTCAATAGTTTTTCTGCCTGACTCACCCATTTTTTGTTGCGTCTGTAGTGATAAATCGGTGAGGCTTTGACCTTTGCAATCATCGTTTCTAGACACTCGCGGGCTGCTTGAGAATCACCTTGTTGGATCAAAAGATTTGCCAGCAAAACAGAAGATTCGGGATGGCTCCAGTATTTGATGTCTTGAGTGAGATGGATTTTGGCAGCGTCCCAATCTTGCAACTCAAACAAAGCTTTGCCGTAAAGGAGCGAAGCCTCGCCACATTTGTAGTCACGATCGAGGCTCAACAGCGTTTCTAAATGACCTTTTGCCGACTCAAACTGCTGCTTTTTGACCTCCACAAAGGCCATTCCCCAAAGCGCATGAGGATTTTTTGGCTCTTTTTCTAAAGCTTGTTGATACGCCTCTGCCGCTTTGTCAAACGTACCCATCTCAGAGAGAACATTTCCCAGCGTCACGTACTGATGCGCTTTGCCAATATTTTTAACGCCTGCTTCTGCGTTCCAGAGTTCTTGGCTGTGCGTCCAGCGTTTGAAATAGTTGGGGATGGGCAGATTGGCGCGAGGCAGCCAGCAGGCAAAAAAGTAGATCACCGCTCCCATGACGTTGAGAAACAGCAAGATCCAGAGCCAGGTTTGGCGATCGCTCTCGTTTCGCACACAGTCAAAAATCATCAGCATCCAGAACGCGCTGGGCAGCAGTACCCACAGTCCAAGTGATGCCAGCAAGCCCTCTAACATAAAGCCTCTTCGGTAGTTTGTTCCAGTTGATGCACATCTTTCTGGATAGGTTCTTTTGATAAAGTTCCCAGACTCGCCAAAGAAGACTTCAGGGGGTTTTGAGTCAAAGCTCAAGCGTCAAGAATTAGCGCGAAGCTCATCCAATTTGTCTCTGACGGCTTGGATGTCTTGCCACATCAACCACTTGGGGCTGCCCTGATCGCGCGACTGATTTCTCAACAGATACGCCGGGTGAAATATTGGCATGTAGAGGCGATCGTCTCGCTCCACCCACTGTCCGCGCACCTTGGTAATGCCTTGCTTGATGCCGACGAGCGTTTTCATGGCCGTCGCTCCAGTCAGCAAGATAATTTTGGGGTCAACCATGCGAATCTGCTCCAACAGATAGCCCTTACAAGCCTCTGCCTCATCGGTTGCCGGGGTGCGGTTTTCGGGCGGACGACACTTGACCACATTGCAGATGAAGACATCTTCTTCGATCGTCAGCTTTACAGCCGCCAAAATTTTCTCCAACAGTTGCCCCGACTTGCCCACAAATGGCAGCCCGGTTTCATCCTCGTTTTGCCCTGGCCCTTCGCCCACGACCATGATTGGCGCTTTGGGATTGCCTCGCCCGATCACCGCATGAGTCCGATTGGCTCCGAGGTCACAGCGATGACATTGGTTACAGTGCTGGCTCATCTGCTCCATTGATTCATAAGTGCCGATCGGAATCGGAATCTTGGCACTCGTCGGAATCAAACTCGGATCAAAATCCTTCGGCACTTTGGGGGCGGCAGGTTCTGCGCTAGGTGCAAGGTCAAATAAGCTGAATTGTTCTTCGTTCACCGTGAGTTGGCAGACAGGATTTAACTTATAAATTCTAGGGCGAATTGTGAGGGATGAGGGCGATCGAGAGAAAGAGTTTTGCGTTTTTAACGTTTACCATTGTGTCGCAAGGCGAAACGCCCGTCTTTATCGGTGCATCAAACTTTTAGAATTTTGCCATCATAGGGGAAAGCCAATGCCCTCGGCTGGAGGAGGCGATGTCCCTATCGCAATTGTTTTCAGGATCAAACACGCTGTTTGTCGATCGCGCTCAAGCCGGAGAAAAGCTGGCTCAAGCCGTTTTGTCAGCCGCTCAGGGTTTGGATGCCAGATTCGTCGTCTATGCGCTGCCGCGTGGCGGGTTGCCCGTTGCTGAACCTGTGGCGCGATCGTTGAACTGCCCGCTGGATGTAATTGTCGCCAAGAAAATGACGCGCCCTGAGAATCCGGAGTTAGCGATCGGAGCCGTCACCGCTGATGGACAGGTTCTCTTACCAAAATCGCGATCGTCTGGGGAGGCTTCTCAAGAATGGGAACAAGCCCGCCAACGAGCGCAGAAAAAGGCCCAGCAGCAACTCGCTCAATTTGTCGATCGTCCCGATATCGACCCAGAAGGCGCGATCGCGCTAATTGTCGATGATGGCATCGCGACCGGAATGACGATGGCCGTTGCGGTCAAAGCTTTACGGACTCGCAATCCTGCCCAAATTTGGATCTGTGCGCCTGTGGCTCCAATTGAGTTGGTGAGTGCTTTACAGCAGGGGTGCGATCGCTTAATCGTTTTGGCAACGCCCGATCGCTTTCAGAGTGTCAGCCGTTTTTATCAAGTCTTTGCTCAAGTAGAGATGCAGGAAGCGCTGGATTGTCTAAAACAGTTTTATCAGTCAAAGCTTCATCCGTCAGAGCCATCCACACTAGATAAAAAACAAATGGCTGATGACCAATAATCGCAAGCAAAATTGATAGACTAATGCGGGGCGTTTGGGAGTAAAAGATGAGGCACTGGCGGCAGTTTTGGCACAATTTAAGTTTTTTGGGTCAATACAACCCACCTCAGATTGTAGAAGCGGTGATGTTGATGTTGGCAGCGCTGTTGGTGTTGATCTGGGCGAGCGAACGGGCAATGCCCTACTTGCTGTTGAGTTGGATCTATACAGTGGGAGCCTGTGCGCTGATTGTCGTGCGCGAAACGGTGATTCCTTCTGCCCACGCAAAACTCAACCGGACGATCGCAACCATCACAGTGTTTTTGGTCAGTCCGCTGCTGTTTTTGCTTTATCAGACTTGACGACTCAAAATCTGGCAGTAAGCGTGGATCATCTGGTCAGCGATCGCGCCCCAACTGTAATATTTTTCAGCGTATTCTTGAGCGCATTTGCCTCGACGCTGTTGTTCGGCACGATCGCTTAAGGCAGTTCTCAAGGTACTCGTCAACGCTTCAATATCACAGGAAGTGACCCATCCCGCCTGAGCCTGCTGCACGTCTTGCCAAATGTGAACTTGATCAGAAATCACGACAGGCGTTGCGGCGGCCATGGATTCGGCGACGGCGATGCCAAAATTTTCGTAATAAGAAGGCAACACAAACAGATCGGCGGCTTGCAATAGCGCGGTTTTTTCGCTTCCAGAGACAAACCCGGTGAGGGTGGTACGATCGCCCAAATTTGACTGTTGAATTTGATCACGAATCGCTGCCTCAAATTCTGGATCTTGAGGATTTGCCCCCGCCAATACAAACTGAAAGTCTTGCTCTGTTGCTAATTTTTCTAAAGCAGGAATCAGCAAATCCAACCCTTTTTTGGGATCGATGCGAGACATGAAGAGTAGTAAGGGGCGATCGCCTGGAATGCCAAACTTTTTCTTAATGTCGATCGGCTGATTCATCGCTGGCAACGTCACCCCTAACGGAATCACCAGATCTTGAGTCAACGTGCCAAAGCGATCAGAAATCTTAGCTTCTTGATCACTGGTGAAATGAACGGCGGCCGCCCCCGCTAGATTGGGCCGTTCTAACAAGGTGGCGTAGAGGGTTTTAAGCTGACGTTTTTTCTGTAGATCAGCCGGGTCAAGCGTACCCAACGGACGCAAAATGTAAGGGAGACGCTGCGATCGAGCCACCCGCGCCGCCATCGAACTCACCGGAGAAAACAAAGCGTGAATATGGGCCAAGTCGTACTCATGGCTGTGGTTTGCCAACCAGCGCAGCAAATTTAACGAGAATTTGTACCGCCGAAATGGAGAACACCGAAAATAGTAAACCTCATAGCCGTTTTGCTCAACAGGCGTTTCGAGCGGCACATCTAAAGGAGGCTGACCGCGATCGCCATTAGAATCCGTGGTCAGAATGGTGACTTTAATTCCCTGGCTGGCCAGTGCAGTTGACAGCCCCATCACCATTTGACTGGGGCCACCGTAAATTAGAGAAATTGAAGGGACAATTTGAAGGATTCGCATGGGAATTAAAGACAAACATTCTTTTGGGGGAGTTCGCCCGACTAGCGCAATTGAGTATCCAAGCGTCTCGCTGCAACTAGCTGTAAGCGACCTAAACGATAGAATTCCCCAATCTTTTGTTTCAGCTTGAGGATTACTTTTTGGGATAAAGAACGTTGAGGATATTTCAACACGTTCTGTCGCTCAAAATAGACCGCCATCTTCTTTGGATCAGACTGTCCTTTCTTGATTCTGACTCCTTCCGTTCTATCCATGAAGAAGTGAATGCCATCCATCTCTCCCCATCGGGCAGTCATTCCTGCTTTGGCCGCGGCTAGACCGATCGCATTACCTTCACCCACATACACCCCTCGTAACTCAAAGTAGTTAGCAAGTTGATCCCACCAGTCGAGAAAATCTACTTCTTTGCCAGAGTCTCTCGTAACGCAGATCAAGTACTCATAAACAAACTTTGTGTCTGGATCATCTAAGCTCAATCCCAACTCTTGAGCCGCCGCTTGAGTGACTTCAAATTCTTTGATTAGTTTTGCGTCAGCAGTTCCTGCGTAAATTTCAGCATATTGTTTGGTCATGCTGTGACAGCTTCTAGCGGTAAGTCCTGGAGTTTTAATCCAGTCCATTTCTAGCGGCAGCGGCTCTAAGATTCGCATGTCTGCATCGATAAAAATGCAGGTTTCAAAAAGGCTCAGTCCTTTAGCGATCGCAAACCTTTTATCGTGGTAACACTTGACTCCTTGCTGTTGATGATAGAAAGCTCGAACATTTTTCTGCTGACTAAAGGCTTTGGGCTGGTCTGTTAGAACGATAAAGCAAGTTTCTGGGGCATACTTTTCAAGATCTTTGGCCAGTTCTAAAGCGAGATCTCGATAGGGCTTACTAATTGCTAGGGAGCAAAAACAAAACCGTGAATTTTGAAATACCATTGTCTCTTTTTGTAGGGGGGACTACTCGAATCTAAAATTGACATTGATTTCACCCTGATGGTTGTTTGACTGTTAGCTGACGGTTGCATCGTTAGTGATGCTGAGGATTGAGTTGTCGGTAGAAGCTTAAAAGTTCTTTGGCGAGAGCGTGGTTGGTGTAGTGGGCGATCGCTCGTTCATATCCGCGTTGTCCGAGTGCTTGGGCGCGATCGGGCTGATCCATCAGTTGCGATAGGCGATCGCTCAACTCGTCTACATCACCCTCCGGAAAGACCAAGCCAGCCTGACCAATCACATTAGGGATTTCACCAGAGTCAGAGCCAATTACGGGAATCTGACAAGCCATCGCCTCGATCAAGACATGCCCAAATTGCTCTTTCCAGCCCGCCGAGGTCAGTGTTTTAAACTGATAGGTGGTTTCAGACGGCAAGACCAGCGTGTTCATCAAGTTGATGTAGCGATACACGTCGGCATGGGGCACGCTCTCAACCCAGATTAAGCGATCGCTCAGTCCCAACTCTGTAGCCTGTTGGAGCAGCGTTTCTTTGAGTGGCCCGCGTCCCAAGAGCAGCCATTTCCAGGGACGATTGCTCAATTTTGCGAGAGACTTGGCCAGGGTCAACAATCCTTTTTCTTGGACAAAGCGCCCCACAAATCCGACGACAAAATCTTGGGGAGAAATTCCCAGTTGGGCGGCGAGGTTGGGTTGAGGTTGGGGGCGAAACAGGCTGTCGTCTACTCCCAATTGCGGCATGATTTTCATCGGGCCTGTGTAGGCGCGATCGCGCAAAATTTTCTCACCGTCCACGTTTCCGACCACAATGCCGTCGGTGTGTCGTAAGTTGTAAGCCTCTAGCAGCGAGACAGGAAACTTCAAACTGTAGGGCAGATTCCACCAGGTAAAAAATACGTTCTTGGCCTTGAGTCCCAGCAATCGATTTAGCGTGATCATCTGGGCATACGCCAGCGATTTGGCACCCTGCTCAACTTGAATGATGTCGGGTCGAAACGATCGCATCAAAGCAATCAAATCCGCGCCAAAGGTGAGCATTCCCTGATTGTTTTGGCTGAAATTGGAGACAGGCACGACTCGAAAGGAACCTGCTTGCCGAGGTTGGGTTTCGACGACCTCTTTCATCACACCGCCCGGTTTCCAGCGTTTGGGCACGACGATCGTCACCTCGATTTCTGGCTCCAAGTTGGCGAGAACTCGCAGCTTTTCACAGTTCAAATCCACAATATAGGAATGGCTGGCAACGAGAATCTTCATAGCGTAGCCCCCGCTTCATGAGTTAAAACTGGCGAAGTTTCTTGGGACTTGCGGCTATAGATTTGACCGTCATCCCAAAGCGATCGCACCACCGTTTTGAGCGCTTGCAAAAATCCCAAACTGTAGAATCCAAATCGCGTGATGATCTTGATCGGCGAACCGCTTTTGTGACAGGGCGGACGACCCAACACATGACAGTCAAATAGTCGCAAAAAGAAGCGCGAAGCCTGCCAGAAGGTGAGGTTTTTGAACCCCATCAAAAAGTGATTGTGATAAAAAGTGAGTTGATATTTGAGCGATCGCGTCGTGATGTCGTGACAGCCGCCCGTTTCTTCGCCCAAATGGATCAGATGTGCGTCAGGGTCGTACCAGATCATCAGTCCCGTTTTGCGAATGCGGAGACAAAAATCAGACTCCTCACGGACGGCGCTGCCCTGAAACCGCTCGTCAAACAAAATGCCGTGTTGCTCAAAAATCTCGCGCCGAAACGACATATTGCAGCCTCTGGCACTCAGCACCCGTTGGGGTTTGACGGTATGCACCAGATTGATGTGGTACCAGGCGATGCCCGGATCGAGCGCTTCGGGCGGCAGGTCTTGGATCTCTAGCCCTTCTTGAAAGTCGGCCAGCTTCATGCGATCGAAGACTCGACCCGCTACGGCTCCAATGTCTGGGTTGTCATAGTTTTTGGCGTGGGCTGCTAAAAATCCAGGCTCCAGCAGTACGTCATCATCCAAAAACAGCAGAATGTCACCGTTTGCCCGCTTGACCGCATAGTTTCGCGCACCCGGCAGACTGGCCCAATCAACTTTAAAGAGACGAATTTTGCCCTCGCTGGCCAATCCATTTAGAAATGCCTGAGTTTCGGGCTGATGGTTTTGGGTTTGGTCAACGACGATCGTTTCAAAGTGAGGATAGTCTTGCTTTAGAACGTCGAGCAGCGTCGTTTGCAACGGTTCCTCGCGGCCGTAGGTAGGAATGATGACAGAGATGAAGGGGAGGGGCATGGAGGAATGAGGGATGAGGGATGAGGGATGAGGGATGAGGGATGAGGGATGAGGGATGAGGGATGAAGCTAGTGGTTAGAGTTCCCGGCGATCGGGGAAAGTGTTGAGAAACTATAAAATTAGGCGGTTTTGAGGTTTTTGGGACGAGACTTTTTAGATTTTTTGGAGGCGACCCCTTGCGGGTATCTCGAAGAGATCGAGGTGGGTTCTTGTTGATCAAGTTCAGGAAGTTTCAAGACAATTCCGGCAAAGAACCAGTAGTAGACAGCAACCGGATCGACATCCAACGGGTAGTAGTAGGTGTTGTAGCTGATGAAGAGAACGAACGTCCAAAAGGCAGCGCCGTAACCTCGTAAACTGCGATCGCGAATCGAGCGGTAGGCTTTGAAGGTGGCGATCGTCAGCGTCGTGACAACCGTTAGAAATAGAATCACCCCGATCGGCCCGATTTCAAATAGCAGCTTGGGATAGTACGTTTCGATTAGTGTCGTGTCTCCAAAGGTGCGGGCAGAATTGGTGGCACGTCCGACTCCTTTGCCCAAAAAGCCTGGGCCATCGTTCACAAAGCCAAACTGCGACGCGATAAAGTCGGTGGGTGGGGCGGCGTTCCAACGGCTGACAGCGCTATCTAGTCGTTCTTGCACCAAAGCCGGGTTTGAGGCCATCACAAAGCTGAGAATCAACGCTAAACCGACCCCGATCGGAATAAATCGCTTTAAGTTGGCGACTTGTCCCGTTGTGATTAGCAAGATGATCGTGACGATCGGCACCAAAATCAGCGCAATTCTCTGACCCGACACAACGGACATCATGAGCGTCCCAGCCATCGCCGTTAGCCCTGCCCCTCGCCACAAAAAAGACGGGTCCATAAAAGCGACCGCAAAGCTAAAAAAGGCGCTAGAGATGAGAAACCAGCCCCATTGCCAGGGTGCGACAAACGTTCCGGGGAGGCGAATCACCCCCTGCTCAGGACTGTAGAGCAGCGAACCTCCGACAAAACAGCGTGCTTCTAGAGAAGCCTTAAACAGAGCCGCCCCTTCGCCGACCGTGCCCTGGCAGCGACCCGTTTGGAGGAACATGTACTGCACAAAAGCCAGTCCGCAGCAGATGATCACCAGAGCTACCATGATTCGCGTTAGCAGATACAGGTCTTGCTTTTTTCGCATCATGTAATAGGCGCAGGGAATCAACGGCACATAGCCCAACAGCACTTTGAGTCCCAGCAGTCCCATAAAAAATGGTTTGTCGCCTCCCGTGTTTCCAGAAAGCTGCTGCGAACCGTTGACAAACAGCAACACCAGAATGCAATACGCCAGCAGCAAACTCAACGGAGTCCCCAGAGATTTGGGAATGACGATCGGCTGCTTGTGTCGTTTGCAATGTTGAATGATCGCAATCAACGCTGGGATAAAAAACGCATCTTTAGCTAATTGAAATAAGGGACTGTTGCCCCCGATCGTGTAGGTGATCGTTCCGCTAAACGGCATGTAGATCAAAAAGCCATAAAGCGCTTGCCACGGATACTTAAAAGACAGCATCAAACAGAAGATCCCCGCCCCACCGCCAATCGCGCCTTTTGGCCCACCGACGATCGCCATTAATAAACCTGCCACGATCGAGATCCCAGTTGTCATCGCGACAAAGTTGATCACTTCCTTGCGAGCCTGAGCAGCTTTGCGCTTTTGGGCGAGGCGTTCTTTGAGGCTCAAGACGGGAGCATCGTCGGTTTGAGCAGCTTTGCGTTTGGGCTTGGGCATAGGGTAGAAATCACGCAGGGCAAAAAGACAGAGGGGTAGATCGTTCCTTTAATCAAATGGCAAGCGACCCCTTGCGGGTAACTCGAAGAGATCGGCTTCTTCAAACTCCAACGCGCTGAGGTCATAGAAATCCGGTCACTTCTCAAAATTAAGCATCCCAATCGTAACTCAGAGAGTCTGTCGAGTTGGCTGCCGGAAAACTTGCAGAATTTACCTCGTTTTTATAGGTTGATAAACCTTTTGCCAGTACCTTTACGGATTTTTCTGCTCAAGTTTCCTACCAATAGAAGTTTGAAAGGCATCGACCAAGTTGCTAAGTCAGTATTTCCCCTTGGGCATCCGGAATTTACTGAGATGAATGGGCAATAAATAAGTAACACGGGACGCAAGCCGATGACGTTTTGCCGCATACAGCGTGTTTTGCAACCCCGATCGCTCAAATTCCCTTCAAAAACCCAGACTCCAAGAGAGCGAATAATCGCAACACCAGGACACCTCCGTAAATCTCCCAACCATGCAGAGGCTCCACGGTTGTCAGAAATCGCTGCGTCCGATCGCTCGATCGAGGGGTTGACACGACAGCACTAGATTCTGCACAGGGGAATGGTCTACTTCTGCTTAAATTGCGCTACCCCAAAGGCTTAATGCGATGGCACCCGGACTCGATTCACTGCTCCGTCCCCAAAAAGCACCGCTCACTCCTCTACAGACTCAACGCATAGAGTTTGTTTTAGGGCTTGCCCTGGCGATCGGAATACTCCTTAGACTACTCAATCTCAGCACACGAGAATTTTGGTATGACGAAGTTCTCTCACTGCTGCTCATTACCGGGCAAAAGATCCAATACGCAATGCCCCCAGATGTAGCAGTGCCGTTGAGTCAGTATACGGCCCTCTTGCGTTTGCCTTCAGAATCGAGTCTGGGCGCGATCGCCAAAACCCTACAAGGACTGCTTCGAGGCTTATACGCAGGAGAACCTCATCCGCCGTTATTTTTTTTAGTCCAACACGGATGGCTGCGGCTGTTTGGCAATGGGGAAGGGGCGATGCGGAGTTTGCCGGCCCTATGGAGCGTGGGCGCGATCGTGGCCGCTTTTGGATTGGGGCGCACTTTACTGGGCCGACGCGGCGGACTGTTGTTTGCAGCTCTTCTGGCAACTAACCCCTTCTATCTTTTTCACTCGTTAAATGTGCGAATGTACACGCCACTAGCACTCTGGGTCATTTTGAGTACCTGGGCGCTTTTGAAACTGATACCCCAAAAAGGTCAGGAAAAACAGCTAAACAATCGTCGCTGGCAAATGATTTTGATTGGCTCGATCGCCGCTGGACTGATGACTTTTTACCTGTTTGCCTATTGGGTGATTGCGCTGGCGGGGCTGGTCTTACTCGTCGATCATCGGCACTGGTGGCAGCAGGGTTTGCGGCTAGGAATGGGCGTTTTGCTTACGGTGCCTTGGGCCCTCTGGGGAACGCTCAAACAGTTGAGGAGCGCAGATTTTGATCGGTTTAGCACCCTCAAAGCAGCCGGAAACCCTCTGTTGCTCCATGTTCAGGATGTCTTGCAGACTCTAGGCATTCACCTATTCACCGGAGATTGGGCCACAGCGCTACCGTTGGGTGCCGTTCAGACGATCGGGCTGGTTGGGCTGCTGATTTTAGTCTCGATCTGCATAAGCCTCTGGAAAGCGGACGATCGGCGCGTCTTGAAGGTGGCTGCTGTGATGGGAATGGGGCCGCTCTTACTGGCGCTTGGAGTAGACATCGCCGCTGGCAAGTTTACGCTTGGCTTTGGCTGGGGAAGGGCTTTGCTGTGCATTTTACCGGGGTGTCTGCTGCTAATAGCGTTGGGAATCGAGCGCAGTGGGCGGTGGCGAAACTGGCTCTCAACGGGTATCCTCCTGGTGTATTTGACGATCGATATCAGTGATCTCAGTGGGCGACCTCGGCAGGTTTTTCACCAGATTGCCGACCTTCTAAAACAAGATCCCACCGTCCCGACTCTGGTTGCCCTCAACTCTCAAGCCTGGGGACATGTCAACCGTTTAGCGTATTATGTCCCTGATCACCTTTCGGTTTCTCTGCTGGCTCAACCCTCAGCAACGCTTGCGACTGCTCTAGAAAAAACGCTGACTCTAAATAATTCTCCTTATCAACGAGTTCTCTGGTTAGAAAGCGGACGGCCGCTCTGGTCTCCACCCACGACGGATACAGAGCGGCAGCAAGTTGAGAAAATTTTGAGCGATCGATTTCAATTCATCCAGTCCAGCGACCTCTCCGGCACCATGAATTTAGATCGGTTTAGCCTTAAATTGTACAAGCGTGCTTCCTCTCCCCTCTTGAACCCATGACTTTAAATGTGTCTCGATCGCTGCTGCCTACTCCTACCGGATCGCTAGAAATCCCTGCTTTACCAGAAGTTGCTCAAACAGCCAGTCCCATTTATTTCTCACTGGTCGTCCCGACGTACAACGAGGGTAGAAACATTCAGCGCATTGTGAGCATTTTGACGGGCTTGCTCGATCAGGCTTTTCCCCAGGATTATGAGTTGATTGTGGTGGACGATGACAGCCCCGATCGCACTTGGGAAGTCGCCCAACAAATGCTGCCAGACTATCCCCAACTGCGTGTGATGCGTCGCCAAACCGAACGCGGACTCTCAACGGCCGTCATCCGAGGCTGGCAAGCCTCAACAGGACAAATCCTGGGCGTGATCGATGGAGATTTGCAGCATCCGCCCGAAGTGTTGCCTCAGCTTTTACAAAAGATTGCTCAAGGGGCGGATTTGGCCGTTGCGAGTCGTCATGTAGAAGGCGGCGGAACGAGCGATTGGGGGTTGATACGGCGGGTGTTGTCACGAGGCGCGCAACTGGTCGGACTGGTGATTTTGCCTAATGTGGTCGGGCGAGTGTCTGACCCCATGAGTGGCTATTTTATGGTGCGGCGATCGGCGATCGCTCACTACGTGATGAATCCGCTCGGCTATAAGATTTTGCTAGAAGTTTTGGGACGGGGGCAGGTGCGAGAGGTCGCAGAGGTCGGCTATGTTTTTCAAGAGCGCAAAGAAGGCGAAAGTAAGGTCACCTGGCGGCAGTATGTTGAATATTTGGGACATTTGCTAAAGCTGCGATCGAAAGGTCGGATTAGCCAGTTTACGGCAAAGTTTCCCGTCGATCGCTTTCTGCGGTTTGGACTGGTCGGGTTTAGTGGCGTTTTTGTCGATCTGGCGGCCTTTTACCTGCTGCGGGTGCAGTTTGGGTTACCGATCGCTCGCAGTACAATACTGTCGGCCGAAGTGGCTGTGATTAATAATTTTTTGTGGAACGATTTATGGACGTTTGGGGATATTTCTCAAAAACAACCAGGCACCTCTCAACGGTTAAAGCGGTTTTTGAAGTTTAATCTGGTCTGTCTGGCGGGGATCATTCTACAAGCGCTGCTGGTGAGTCTGCTGCATGATGCCTTCGGAGTGAATGAATTTGGGGCTAAACTATTGGCGATCGTCCTCGTCACCTTCTGGAATTTTTGGATCAATCTCAAATTAAGCTGGCGCGTGACCGACGTGAGAAACGGCAAGTAGGAAGACAAGCGTTTAATCGGACTCACGGGTGCTTTTTGTTACCTATATAGAAAATTCCCCTACCTGTTCCCTGGATAGCGGAGGCTGTACTATTTTCTCTAAGCATAAAATTGAGCGCTTCGAGGAATAGAGTCATGTTTCAAAACCTTTGGTACTGGGTGACAGGCAGACCAGACAAACGAAATCTTTTGGCAGAAAAGCGCAAAGCTGCACAGCCAATGGGCATCAGAACTCAATCGATCGCCGAGCTTCTCAACGAGTGGGAAGAACAACTCGACAAAACCGACGCTCGATCATAATCAGTCTCTCCTCATTCTGAACGGCCCACCTCTTCACAGATCCGCTCAAACGCGCCTGCTGGGTCGTCAGATGCCGTAATGGGGCGACCGATCACGAGATAGTTGGCTCCCGCTTGAAAGGTCGCGATCGGGGTCATCACTCGTTTTTGATCGCCTGTCTCAGCCCAAGTCGGTCGCACTCCCGGACACACCAACAAAAACTCATTGCCGCAGGTTTGTCTGAGTTGCGCCACCTCTTGAGGCGAGCAAACTGCCCCCGCTAACCCGCTTTCTTGAGCTAACAACGCCATCTCCAAAGCATATTCTGGCAACTCCAGCGGAACTTTTAGCTCAAAGGCCAGCGTGCGAGAAGAAATGCTGGTCAGCAGCGAAATGGCAATCAATTTGGGAGCAGGTAGACCCACACGATCGGCGCTCATCTGCATGGCGGTTTGGGCTTGGGTTAACCCGGCTTTGCCACAGGTTGCATGAATGGTCAGCAAATCGACCCCAAATCGGGCAGCGGCGGCCGTAGCGCCTGCGATCGTATTGGGAATATCGTGAAACTTTAAATCCAAAAAGATCCGCTTCTGACGATTTTTTAACTCAGTCAGAATATCAGAACCACTACTGACAAACAGTTCTAGCCCTACCTTCCAAAATGTGACTTGGGGCAGCTTTTCAATGAGTGCGATCGCGTCCTCTAAAGAAGGCACATCGAGCGGCACAATGATGCGATCGGAAATCAAAGCCATTAGGAGACAAAACGCACAAATTTATTCTTACCAACCTGAAGAACTTTATCGATCAAGTCGTCAGGAGACTTAACCATACGATCGACTTCCCCCACTTTTTCACCCTCTAGCTTGACCGCTCCACCTTGAATTTGGCGACGCGCATCAGAACTGGTTTTGCACAATCCGGTGACGCTTAATAGATAAAACAACTTTGCTGGAAACTGAACCGACGCTAACGAAAATTCGGGAACGGCAGCGATCGTCGTTTTGCCTCCTTGAATTAAACTCATGGCGGCTTGCTGTGCCCCCAAAGCAGCGTCTCTGCCGTGATATTGACTGACCACCTCTAGCGCAAGCAGTTTTTGGCGATCGCGCGGATTTTCGGGCAGCTTGTCTAACGGCAGGTCAGTGAGCAACTCAAAGTAACTGTTGATAATCGAATCGGGAATTTTTTCTAGCTTAGAATACATACCCAGTGCGTCTTCTGAGAGTCCGATGTAGTTGCCGATCGACTTCGACATTTTTTGAGCGCCATCCGTCCCCAACAAGATCGGCATCAACAAGCCAAACTGCGGAGTCTGCCCAAAATGACGCTGCAAATCGCGACCCACCGCCAAATTGAACTTTTGATCAGTGCCACCCAACTCCACATCGGCATTCAGCGCGACCGAATCGTACCCCTGCATCAACGGGTAAAGAAATTCATGCAAATAAATCGCCGTCCCCTGCTTATAGCGCTCCGCAAAGCCTTCTTTAGCCAACATTTGCCCGACCGTCATCGTCGCCAACAGTTCCAGCGTTTTGGGGAGGTCAAGCTGTGACAGCCACTCAGAGTTGTAACGGATCTCTAATCGGCCAGGCGTGTCAAAATCGAGAATCGGCCGCACCTGATTTAGGTATGTCTCTGCATTGGCAGCCACTTCCTCAGCCGTAAGTTGTCGCCGCACCTCTGATTTGCCCGTCGGATCACCAATGCGCGCCGTAAAGTCACCAATTACCACGATCGCCGTGTGCCCAGCGTCCTGAAAGGCTCGTAATTTTCGGAATACAATACTATGACCCAAATGAATGTCAGTGCCCGTCGGGTCAATGCCAAACTTCACGCGAAGGGGACGATCGCTTTTAGCGATACGCTGTACCAAATTTTCGTCAGGGCTGCTTGAGTTGGGCTGGTCAGGGAAAATTTCATAAGTGCCCCGACTGAGCCAGCTAAGATTCGACATACATTCTCGATCGACTGAGAGGAAACTGATGTCCCATTACACTAGACAGATCACACCCGACACATCTGCCAAAATTCACACGCTCTCTAGTCAGCCTACTATAATTGGTGCCATCATCGCTTTTTCTCTAGCCCACCCGCCATTTGTACTAGAGAAACTTCGCTCCATTTGGGTCAGTCTCCACTATCCTATCTAGAGCGATTTGAGTAAAAATCTACCCCTAGAAATTTTTTCTTATAGAATTTTCTGAATTACCTTCAACGATCGCCTGCCCCAACCGTCGCACCCTTAAGAAAGAGAGATTAACGTGGCATCCAATACGATTCGACAAAAACAAAAAAAAGAGTCCGGGTCTACCTTACACTTTGTCCAAACAGTGGGCAAAGTAACGGGTGGCACCGTTTTGGGAATCACCATGTTGGGCAGTGCGATCGTCGCGGGGGGTCTCGTCGGTCTGGCCATCAGTTTTCGCAATTTGCCGGATGTGCGAGTGCTGCGCGGCTACACGCCTAGCGAGACGACGCATATCTATGACATTAAGGGCAAAAATCTCGCCAGCATTCACGGCGAAGCCAATCGAGAAGTGGTGCCCTTGGATAGGATTTCGCCTCATTTAAAGCGGGCAGTGTTGGCGATCGAGGACAGCTATTTTTACTCACACCAAGGCGTGAATGCTCCGGCCGTCGCTCGTGCATTTACGGTCAACTTTAACCACGGACGCACGGTTGAAGGCGGCTCCACGGTGACCATGCAGTTGGTAAAGAACTTATTTCTCTCACCCAAACGCGCCTTTAGCCGCAAGATTGCCGAAGCTGTTCTAGCTTTGCGGTTAGAGCAGATCTTCAAGAAAGACCAGATTCTAGAGATGTACCTCAATCAGGTCTACTGGGGACACAATACTTATGGAGCGCAAACCGCAGCCGCCAGCTACTTTGGGAAGTCTGCTTCTCAGCTAAACCTCGCCGAATCGGCCATGATGGCGGGCTTGATTCAATCTCCGGAAGCCTTGAGTCCGTTTGTCGATCTCAAAGCAGCGACCCGTCGTCAGCATGATGTTTTGCGTCGCATGGTGGATCTGAAGTGGATCACGCCTCAAGAAGCCGCCACCGCTCGAAAGTATCCGATCAAGCTGGGCAAAATCACCTCCTTTCAGACGAGTGCAATGCCCTACGTGACCGAAGCGGTGATTCAAGAGTTGACCAAAAAGTTTGGGCGAGATGCCGTTCTCAAAGGGGGAATGCGAATCCAAACGACGATCGACACCAAGCTTCAGCGCATGGGCGAAGATACGGCCAAACGTTGGATTCAGACCTTGAACTACGAAGGGGTCTATGCTGACCAGATGGCGATCGTCGCGGTTGATCCGAGAACCCACTTTATCAAAGCGATGGTGGGCGGTGTGGACTACAAAAAGAGTCAATATAACCGGGCGATGCAGGCCCTTCGTCAACCGGGGTCAGCCTTCAAACCGTTTGTTTACTATGCCGCTTTTGCGTCCGGAAGGTATGCGCCTGACTCAACGGTGTATGATTCTCCGGTCAGCTACCCCGATGGCTACGAAATGTATTCTCCGCGCAACTATGACGGGACGTTTGCGGGAGCGATCACGATTCGTAGAGCGTTAGAAGTGTCGCGCAACATTCCCGCAGTTAAGCTGGGGCAAGAAGTTGGATTGAATAAAGTCGTCGAGGTCTTGAGAAGTATTGGGGTCAAAAGCCCGATCGACCCGGTGATTTCTCTACCGTTGGGAGCGGTGGATCTGACTCCTTTAGAGATGGCTGGCGCTTACGCCACATTTGCCAGCAATGGATGGTATTCAGAACCAACGCTAATTGTGCAGGTGACCGACAGCAGTGGTAACGTCTTGCTCGACAATACGCCAAAACCGAGACTGGTGCTTGATCCCTGGTCTTCTGCTGCGGTCAACGATGTCTTACAAGGGGTCGTGACGCGAGGCACTGCGACAGCGGCTCAGATCGGTCGTCCGGCAGCAGGCAAGACAGGCACGACTTCTTCTGAGCGTGACATTTGGTTTGTCGGCTATGTGCCTCAGCTTGCGACGGCCGTCTGGGTCGGAAACGACGACTACAAGCAGCTTGGATACGGGGCAACGGGCGGTCACTTTGTCGCCCCAATTTGGCGAGACTTTATGCAGCAAGCCATGCAAGGAGAACCCGTTGAGCGGTTCACGCCAACCTCTGAGTTCGATCGACCCTAGTAGAGAAAGGGATGGGGAATGAAACCGTTTTGATTTCTGTATTAACGGGGTTTCTACAATAGAGGTTTTGGCTGAGGGCTATTTGTCAATTTCTGCTTTCATGCGCTCTAGCGTTCGGTTCATTTGATCGAACATCTGCTGAGGCGTAATGCCATACTGACCAAGTTGCGTTTTGAGTTGTTCGACGGTCATCTGCGCCTGAAAGTCTTCGGATAGCTCAAAGCGCTTCATAAAAATTTTGTAGCGATCCATAATGGCTTCCATTTGTTCTATAAATAGAACTTTGCCATCGCGATCAAACTTCCCGTAGCTATTTCCAAGCTGCATCAAGGACTGATAATCTTCAAATAGCTTTTTGGCTTCATGTTGAACCAATTCAGAGTCAAAAATTCCCATCGCTGTAATTTAATAAATAGTCGATCAGTTGAGCAAAAAAGCGCTAAGTAGGACTGTGTAAGCAATCCCAATACAATTATCTTAGTGGAGCGATCGCTTCAGGTTAAGTAGTGTTTCCCCTACCCACATCTACCCGCGACCAAACAATCCAAAAAACCAGCCTTTTTTACTCTGCTTGTCAGGTTTCTTAGACTCGGTTTTTTTAGGTTCAGGTTTCTTAGGTTCAGATTTCTGTGAAGAACCATTTGTTGAAGAATTATGTTGAATGTCAAATCTAGCCGCAAAGTGTTTCGCGATCTGATCATCTGGGTTAAGTTGGAGCGCTCGTCGGAAGTGAGGTTTTGCCGCACTAGGTGTGATGTTTTGTCTCATGTAAGCCAGCCCAATCAGTGAGTGGTAATTACTTTTGTTTGGCTCCATTCTCAAAGCATCTTTTAGCTCTGCGATCGCTTTTGGCCAGGCATTTTTATTCATGTATTCCTGCGCCCGTTTGTAATGAAGATCGGCATAGTCTAACTGCGACCTAATGTTAGAAGAGTTGCTCGACGCTTGAGAATTTCTGACCTCAACGCTGTTGGTTGTGATTCCTGTTCGCTTCTCCCCGATGAAAATATTTTCACCGCCCATCTTTAGCTTGAGGTAAGCCAGGTTTAACTCGTTAAGCTGCTGAGTGATATTTTGAAAATTTTCTAAGGGTTGATATTGACGCTCAGACAGATTGGCGATCGCTTGCTCATAAAAGATATCTGCTTCTTGAAGAGACTTACGGGACAACTCACGCGCCAACTCACTCTGAGGGGCAGGAGATTGATCTCTCACCATCTGCCGCACTTTGAGCCGCATCAAGGCCAGCGTTTCAGCCCGGCCCTTTTCCTGTCTAATTTTTTCGTAAGCAGGATTGACGAGCCGCCCAAACAGCCTTTCGATCAATTCACCCGTTTCTGGATCAGTTGCTACGCTAATATCAGGACGCAAGATTTTGGCAACACTTCGGTATCGTTTTGAGACACGGACATCTTCCGCTAAAACTGAGACCCCCAGTACTGCGAAGGGGTCTGACAAATACTTTAACCAGTCTTGCGAGAAGGGCATCGATCGTCTGTCCTTAAACTTCTATATAAAACCTGAACGAGCTTTAAAAAACAGTCACGCAGCGATCTAAATTGCTGAGGCCAAAAGTTACAAAGATTCTATGTCATCTACCAGATTAAATGGCTCTCAGCAGCAGTCCTTTGTTAGTTATAGTGAAACAGAGATTCGCCTTGCAACCCGACGAAGAGACGCGATTTCTAAGTAGTGTCTACTCAAGGTTTAGACCTTTACTTAAGTGAATGGGCCTCTATGTAACGATCGCACTTCAGAGCCATCCTATCTTGTTGACCTGTGGGACAGCACTGCTGTAGGAGTCTATACTCTAATGTACTCGGTCAGTATGGGTAGAACAGGAGAACGAGCAGAAGTCTTGTAGCCCAAAAGACATATCTTCCGTTTTGGCTCTTAATCGTCTCATACGTTACTGTGTTTGTTTTAGAGCGTGACGCGACATGTTAAGCAAGCCAAGAAACCGAAAAACTGCTGCAATTCTTGCGTTGGTGAGTGCTATCCCGCTTCCTTTGCTGGGGATTTCGCTCCATTTAGCGGGGTTACACAAGTTTTATCTGGGGCAAAAGTGGTGGGGAGTGTTGTATGTGCTGTTAGCATTTACACCCATTCCCGCAGTAGCCGGAGTGATCGAAGGCATTTGGTATCTAATTCAAGACCCCGATGAGTTTGACCAAAATTTTAATGAAGGAATGTTGCTCGAAGAGGCAGATCGATCGCTTCAAATGACCCGCAAGGGGTCGCTTCGAGTGACCCGCAAAGAGTCGCCCACTCCTTCTGAAAAAACCGGAAAAGTCAGCACGATCGCTCAGGACTTGAGAGAGTTGGATCAACTGCGTCAAGATGGGCTAATTTCAGAGTACGAATTTGAACAAAAGCGCCGAAAACTGCTCGATCGAATTCACTGATTTTCCTATTTTTCTTTTTGATGACCCTTTTTGACTGGTTCTCCAAACAATCTCGCGCTCAGTTGGGTTCTCAACTGCCAAACTCACTACGCTCACGTATTCTCAATGATCCGTTTTATCGGTTTCAATCGTTAGAAGAAATCCGTCTAGCCGCATCACTGGGCATTCAAATTGACGTTAATCAAGCCAGCGTTGACGATTGGTTAAGGATTCCAGGTCTATCGATTCATCAAGCTCGTATGTTGACCCAGTTGTCTGATTCTGGAGTCCAGTTCTTTTGTGTCGAAGATTTAGCCGCTGCCCTAGGACTCTCACTCCAACGCCTCAAACCCTTGGAGCCGATTCTCAGCTTTTGTTATTACGAATCTGAAAGCGTTTGTGTGATTCAACGAGTCAATTTGAATGCAGCATCCGTTGAAGACCTGACTGGCATTCCTGGAATGGGCAAAGTATTGGCAAGAGCGATCGTTCGCAATCGCGTCTCAAACGGAGCTTACAAAAACCTGGTTGAGCTTCAACAAAGACTATCTCTACCCAGCCAAACTGTTTCTAACCTGATGCACTATTTGAGCTTCTGATTTCTCAAACTTTGCCCAAGCGATCGAACGGATAAAATCGAATCCAGGCTCGACCGAGAATATATTCCTTGGGCAAAAAGCCCCACACATGAGAATCGTTACTATTGTTGCGGTTGTCGCCCATCACGAAAAATGAACCTTCTGGAACCTTTGCAGGAGACATCAAATATTTGGGAGCTTCGGCAATATAAGACTCTTGAAGCGGCTGATTGTTGATGTAGACTTTGCCGTTTTTGACCTCGATCGTTTCTCCTGATGTGCCAATGATCCGCTTGATGAAAGCTTGATCCTTAGAATATCCCTGTTCTTGTAGTTGAGGGGGTGGATCAAACACGACAATATCGCCAAAGTTGGGCAACCCAAAGCGGTAAGACATCTTCTCAACAACCAGACGATCGCCCACATGCAGCGTTGGCATCATCGAGTCAGAAGGAATAAACCGCGGCTCTGCCACATAAGCCCGGACAATCAGCGCCAAAATCAACGCCACAAGCAGAATCTGAAAGTTTTCCCACAAAGTTTTCCACGGGGAGACTTTTTCAGGAGATGAAGTCTTTGGCTCAGTCGTCGGATCGGAGGTCATGGGCAGGCTTATCAATAAATGTGGCTTTCGTCATTGTACGGTCAACTGCAAACCTTCACAGCGCAGAACCACTTTCAAGAACCATCTTCAAAGGTCACTTTTGGTAGAATAGCTAGCTTCAAAAATTTTCGCAATCAATTGAATGCGTCTGTAGCAAAATTACCTTAGACTCAACTCGACATCTATCTGTTTTTGTACAAGGAATCTGATTTCTATGCCACTGACGCTTGCAGAATTGAGAGACAACTTAGATGGTTTGGGCTATTACCTGGGGCCAAGAGGTCTATTTGGGATTGGCAACGAGAACCAATCTTGCGATCGCAACATTCTAGGCAACATTGACTGCTCAACAACCTCGCTGCGAGAGGTCAACCAGCTTGAAGGCTATACTCAGGCAGCCATCTTTCAGTTTCAGGCTGACAATCTCATGGCAGCAACGGGACAAAATGGGATTGACCTGCAAAACAAAGTTGAGGAATCTGTCAGAATTTTGCAAAACAACCTCAAGATTGTTCTAGCGAATTCTCTGCCGATCACGGGGCGCTATCTGTTTCAAACGATCGCCGCCGTCAAGACCTATCAGCAGAATAGACGATTTCCAGTGACCGGGATTGCCAGCCGCCCCGTTCGCAAACAGCTAGATGACGATGCGAGAAAAATCATCGGCAGACCTCCCGGAGTGACCCCTTCGCCGACTCCGACTCCGACTCCTACGCCCACCCCTTCCAGCGAACTTGAAACTTTGAGAAAACTCAGAGCAGACTTGGCAACGCTGAAAGACTTGCACGCTAGGAGAACACTAACAGATGAGGCCTTTATCACAGCCGTATATCGGCTTATTCCCTAGTTGAGACTTGACAATCTTATGACGAGACCTCCCATCGACCGTCAACGAGAACATCAAGCAAACGAGCGTACCTTTTTGGCCTGGCTACGGACGGCGATCGCCCTCATCGGTTTCGGGTTTGCAATTGCCCGGTTTGGGTTATTTCTCCATCAGCTTCAACTGACGCTCACTCAGCAGCCAGACCAGCGAAATTCAATCTTTAACTCTGAGACGTTGGGCGTGGGGTTGGTGGCGTTTGGCATTCTGACGATCACGCTAGCAGCTTGGCGTTATAACCAGGTGTTTCAACAGATTGAGCGGGGTGATTATCGTCCGAGTCGGCTGCTGGTGTGGGTGATGACGGGGGCTGTGATCGTGTTTGGCACCTTGAGCCTTCCCCTGCTGTTGGTCAATAACAAGCCGATTTTGTCCACTCCGCCTCGATCAAAATAGCCTCTCTAGAAACAACGATCGCCTAACTCTAATCAGGAAGTTCAGCGATCGTTGATCTTTAAAGGTTCTAGCGACGATCGAGACTGGAGGTTAGGCGTTCGATCGCCCCCGTCAAGCGTTCTTGAGACACCAAAACCGGATCAGCAGGTGCAGCAGCTTCTTCGACTGCCTCCTGACGCACAAATCTTCTCTTTGCTTTCTCAAAAGCCCGAATCATCAAGAAGATCACGAATGCAATGATGACAAAGTTCAGCACTGCTGCCAGGAACAAACCAATCTTAATTCCATCGCCGATGACGAAGTTCTCAATTTGATTGACCCCTGCTGCTTTCATTGCTGGACCGATGAGTGCGGGTGTAATAACGTCTTTGACAAAAGATTCAACGATCTTGCCAAAAGCGCCCCCAATAATCACTGCAACAGCTAGGTCGATGACGTTGCCCTGCATCAAGAATTTTTGAAAGTCAGCCCAAAAACTGCTACGTGCCATATGTCAATCCGTTCCTTTCGTTTAGTGCAACCTGAGTCATTGGTTACATAATGCTTGGGTCGTATTATATTTTGCCAACTATTCAGATTATTTTAAGAATTGTTAAGTATCTAAGCTAGAAAAAGTTTTTGTGTAGATAGATTAAGTTGTAGTCAGCACAAAAAAGCGGCAGAAACTTAAAGTCTCCACCGCCCGCTAATTTCTAATTGTCAAGTTTAGCTACTCAGCCGCTTGAGGAAGCAACTCGCGCTTTTCACCTTGAACGACCTTCACGGTGCCTGTCTCATCCACATCAATGATCGCAACGTCACCGTCTTTGATCCGGGCTGAGAGGATTTCTTCTGCCAGCGAATCTTCGAGTAGACGCATGATTGCCCGACGAAGAGGACGTGCCCCATAGCTAGGGTTATAGCCTTCTTCTACCAGGCGATCCTTAAATCGCTCAGTACATTCCAGCGTGATTCCTTGCTCAGTCAAGCGTTTGAAGACATCGTTTAACATAATGTCTGCAATGCGCTTCACCTCTTCCTTCACCAACTGACGGAAGACGATGATCTCATCCAAACGGTTGAGAAACTCAGGACGGAAGTAGTTCTTCAATTCTTCGTTGACGAGCGATCGAATCCGGTTGTACTGGTTGTCTGCCTCGCTCTCCGAAGCGATATCGAAGCCCAGACCACCGCCACCCTTCTCAATGACCTTAGATCCAATGTTGGAGGTCATGATCAGCAGCGTGTTCTTAAAGTCCACTGTGCGACCCTTGGCATCGGTCAGGCGACCATCTTCCAGGATTTGCAGCAGCATGTTAAACACGTCGGGGTGCGCTTTCTCGATTTCGTCAAACAGTACGACGGTGTAAGGCCGACGACGAACGGCTTCGGTCAACTGACCGCCTTCGTTGTAGCCCACATAGCCAGGTGGCGACCCGATCAGCTTAGAAACGGTGTGCCGCTCCATAAACTCAGACATGTCCAGACGAATCATCGAGTCTTCAGACCCAAAGAAGTAAGTTGCTAAAGCCTTCGTAAGCTCTGTTTTACCTACCCCCGTCGGCCCAGAGAAGATGAAGCTGGCGATCGGTCGATTGGGATTCTTCAAGCCCACCCGCGCCCGACGGATTGCACGAGAAACAGCTCTCACTGCTTCGTCTTGACCAATCAGACGAGTATGCAGCGTATCTTCCATGTGCAGCAGTTTCTCAGACTCGGATTCGGTGAGTTTATTCACCGGAACGCCTGTCCAGGAAGCCACAATTTGAGCGATATCGTCTTCGCCCACCACAGGAGAGGCAGCCGAATCAGAATCGGCAGATTCAGCCTTCTTAGTTTGAGCGATCGCCCGGATTTCAGCTTTGATTTCCATTTCGCGATCGCGTAGTTCGCCAGCCCGATCAAAGTTTTGTGACCGTACCGCATCATCTTTGTCTTTGAGAACTTGGCGCAGTTCCCGATCCAGTTCCTTCGCAGCAGGAGGTAACTGAGAGTTAATCAGCCGGACACGGGAACCTGCTTCGTCTACTAAGTCAATCGCCTTGTCTGGCAGAAAGCGATCGGAGATGTAGCGGTCTGAAAGTTTGGCAGCCGCTTCCAGCGCTTCGTCCGAGATTCTCAGTTTGTGGTGCTGCTCATACCGTTCTCGCAGTCCACGTAAGATCTCGATCGTTTCGTCTACGGTAGGCTCTCCCACCATGACGGGCTGGAATCGTCGCTCTAGGGCAGCATCTCGCTCAATGTGTTTACGGTATTCATCCAGCGTGGTCGCACCTATACACTGCAATTCACCCCGCGCCAAGGCTGGCTTGAGAATGTTGGCAGCATCGATCGCCCCTTCTGCGGCCCCTGCACCAATCAAAGTGTGAACTTCGTCGATAACCAAGATGACGTTTCCGGCGGAGCGGATTTCGTCCATGATCTTCTTCAGCCGTTCTTCAAACTCACCCCGATATTTAGTGCCTGCAACCAGGAGTCCAATATCTAATGTGACGACGCGCTTGTCTTCCAGGATGTCTGGAATGTCGTCGTTGGCGATGCGTTGAGCAAGTCCTTCGGCGATCGCGGTTTTACCAACCCCAGGTTCACCAATCAAGACAGGGTTGTTTTTCGTCCGGCGACCGAGGATTTGAATCACCCGTTCGATTTCTTTCTGCCGACCCACGACAGGATCAAGCTTGCCATCGGCAGCCATCTGAGTCAGGTTTGCGCCAAACTCATCCAGCGTGGGTGTCTTGGTACGGCCTTGACCACCACCAGGAGACACTTCGGCCGTTTCGCCGAGCATCCGAATCACTTGTGTCCGCACCTTAGAAAGGTCAACTCCCAGGTTTTCGAGTACCCTGGCCGCGACACCCTCACCTTCCCGGATCAGACCCAGGAGCAGATGTTCGGTGCCGATGTAGTTGTGCCCTAGTTGGCGAGCTTCTTCAAGTGACAGTTCTAGTACCCGCTTGGCTCTCGGTGTAAATGGGATTTCCACCGCAACGAAACCAGAACCCCGACCGATGATTTTCTCAACTTCAATCCGAGCGTCTTTGAGATTGACACCCATAGATTTCAGTACTTTGGCGGCGACGCCGGTCCCTTCTCCAATCAGACCCAGTAGGATCTGCTCTGTACCCACGAAGTTGTGACCCAGGCGGCGAGCTTCCTCCTGGGCTAGCATGATCACCTTAATGGCTTTTTCTGTGAAGCGTTCAAACATGGCGTATTTCCACTCACCTGCTGCGTTGCCGGTAAAACAGATTCTAACATAGCCGAAATCTCCGGTCGCTGGGTTTGAGCAACAGGTTAAGGTGACGATAACCGAACGCTATGATTCGCTTTCGTCAAAGGGTGAATTTTACCGCCAAGGGCAGATTGTCAACGAAGTCTTAAGAATCTGTCAAGAAAGATTTTTTTCTTGTAATAGTATCTAAATTGACAGTTATTGCCCAATTTGATCGCGTTAAACGATCGCTCACTTCAGTCGCCCATTTGCTCAACAAGTCAGAAAACTCAAGGGTTTGCAGTCCGCCCCGCCACAAAATCAACGCATCCTCACCAGTATCTTCGTAGTAACCTTTGCGTCGTCCGGCTACTTTGAAACCGAATTTTCGATAAAGGTCAATAGCTGATTGATTAGAAATTCTGACCTCCAGGGTTGATCGTTCCAATCCACGCTGATGAGCAGACTCTAGGAGGGCGAGCAGGAGGGTTTGACCTAAGCCTTGATGACGGTAATCGGGATGGACAGCGACGATCGTAATGTGGGCTTCATCAACGATCGACCAGAGACAGCCATAACCCACCAGCGTTTGGTCTAAGGTGATCGCAACGAGTTCACTATTTGGGCTGTCGATTTCACGCTCATAGCCCTCAAGTGTCCACAGTCCTCCAAAGCAGAGGCGATCGAGTTCAAGAATGGCAGGTAAGAGATCGCGATCGATCAGTCGTAGAGCAATCAGAGTCACACGAATACAAAATGAGTCCTGTTCTGATTGTATCGAAGCTTCTCTGAGACTGCGATCGTAAAATTTCAGACCTTAAGGGCTTGCTGTAGAATAATTGGGTGAGTTTTGCGATTGCTTGAAAACATGCGTTTTGCCCAGTCATTGATGATTTTGTTAACTTCTGCACTAGTTGCTCCAAGTTGCCCAGCGATCGCTGCCAAAATCGAACTTCCTAAAATTCAGACCGATTGTAAGACAGATGCTCAAGCGCGACGGCCGATTTTTGCAGAGTACTTTGGAAACTCTTCAAACAAATCGGGTTCAGGCGGTAGGGTTGATTTTGAACAAGAGAATCAGAAGAATCAGATCAAAGATCGGATCTCGAAGTTGATTTACGCAAAACAATGGGATGAAGCCCTTGCGGAGATTCAGAAGCAGTCTGAACCCATTCAGTCCGAACTGTTTTCTCGACTTTCGTACGAACTAGCCGAATCAGGTGAGATAAATCGGGCCTCTCGTCTAGTGATTACCCAATTTCCTCGACGGTCTCGTGAGCGTGCTAGAGGGATTGGAGCGATCGCCGCCCGCTTGCTCAAGAGCAATCGAAAACCTGAAGCGATCGCGCTTTTAAAAACGGTGCCTCAAGATTCAGAATACCTAGATGAAGCGACCACGCCAGTCGCGATCGCATTTGCAATTATCGGTCAATTAGAAGGATTTCGAGAGATTGCAAGGCTCTTTCCAAACTCTGATGCTCAGTCTCAAATTTGGCTAGGAATTGGGGAACTACAACTAGAGCTAGAGATGTCAAAGCGCTTTGTTGCACTGATCGATGACCCGAAAGTGCGATCGCGAACTCAAGAAAAAATGGCAAACCGCTGGATGTCTGCTTCTGGTAAAGATGCGGTCAATGGATGGATTCTGGCGAATGAGATTGAAGACTGCATGATTCGATCGAGATTTTTTGTCGAGGTTGCAGACCGCATCACACGGGGGGCATCAAACGATCACATCCAGGAAAAAGGTGCAATCCTCGATCAAGTTGAGGGATTGCTGAACGCGATCAACGAAGATAAATTAGGCGATCGCAAAGCTTTGGCAGAGTTTCGCTTATCGCTCGTGCAATACAACATTCGAGTCGGTCGCAAGTCGCAAGCTACGAAATTACTTGAGCGCATGACCGAAGATCAAAAGCAATTTCAGTTCTATGCTGATCGTGCTGAGATTCTGCTAGAAATCGCAAATCAATATCGAACCCTCAAAAAAGATTCCAGTGCGATTCGATCGCTGGATTTAGCTGTCGTCGCAGCCCAAACTGTGGTCAAGAACAGAGAAGAATCTGTGCAAAAGCTGTCTAATGGAAGTTCTGCGATCGCTCGATGGCACTGGCAGACGCTCGATCAGATTGCGGAAAAATATCGATCTCTGAAGCAACCTCAGAAAGCAACGGCAATCGATCGAATTCTGAATAAGCCTGCACTCAAGAAGCGCCCACTTCCATTATTTACGATTCCTGCTTCTGTTCCTTCAACAAATTCGCCCAGCAGATGATTGTGGCGGTTTTCTAAAAAATTTTACCAGGTCTGACTTTGACCTAGAAATGTCCCAAGTGCTTATCTCAAGTGCCTAACTAAAAATTTGCCCTAAATCCACAGCCCTCAATTGTAGACTGGTAGATACTGCGAAAAAGCTAACTAGAACACCTGCCAGCATTGAGGAACAACGCATGGTATCGACCCCGATTGCAATTGCTAATTCCGGTCGTCAGTATATTCCAAATTCTGACTCCGATGGCTCTCCAAATCAATTTTTAATGCCTCTCACCGCAAGAGTGAACGATCGCGATCATCTCGAAATCGGAGGCTGTGATCTGGTTGATCTGGTGCAAAGATACGGCTCTCCCCTCTATGTTTTGGATGAGGAGACGCTGAGAACAGCCTGTCGTCAATATCGGGATGCGTTCAAAAAATACTATCCAGGCGAGTCGCAGGTTCTTTATGCATCCAAAGCGTGGAACTGTTTAGCGGTCTGCGCGATCGTCGCCAGTGAGGACTTAGGCATCGATATCGTTTCGGGTGGCGAACTCTACACTGCACTCAAGGCCGGCGTTGATCCCCAAAAGCTTTATCTCCACGGCAACAATAAATCTTTGGATGAGTTGAAGCTGGCGATCGACTCAGGCTGCACTTTGATGATCGACAATTGGCTAGAGCTGCAAACGCTGGCTGACTTGGTGAAAGGGAAAAATCCCGTTCGGATTATGCTGCGCTTGACACCGGGCATCGAGTGCCACACTCACGAATACATTCGCACCGGACACCTCGACAGCAAGTTTGGGTTTGATCCCAACCAGGTAGACGAAATCTTTCAATTTGTCAGTCAGCAACCTGCGCTGGAATTTGTGGGTTTACATGCTCACATTGGCTCCCAAATTTTTGAACTGCAACCTCACCAGGATTTGGGATCAGTCATGGTGCAGTGGTTGAGCAAGGCGGCCAAACATAACCTGAAGATTCAAGAACTCAACATCGGCGGTGGATTGGGCATTCGTTATACAGAATCAGACGATCCTCCCAGCATTGACGAGTGGGTAAAAGTTGTCTGTGACTCCGTAGTAGCTGCCTGTCAGAGTGAAAATATGCCTCTGCCAAAACTATTGTCGGAACCCGGTCGATCGCTGATTGGCTCTGCCTGCGTGACCGTCTACACCGTCGGGGGACAAAAAACGGTTCCGGGCATTCGCACCTACCTTAGTGTGGATGGCGGCATGTCGGATAATCCTCGCCCCATCACTTACCAGTCGGTTTACAGAGCCTTAATCGCCAATCGCATGTCTGCGCCAATCGCCACTCAAGTCACGATCGCTGGAAAGCACTGTGAATCGGGCGACATTCTGATCAAAGAGGCTGCACTGCCAGAAACGCAATCAGGTGACCTGCTAGTTGTCATGTCAACAGGAGCCTACAATTACAGCATGTCCTCTAACTACAATCGTCTACCCCGCCCGGCGGCGGTTTTGGTCAATGCAGGTGAAGCTAACATCATCTTGCAGCGCGAAACCTATGAAGATTTGATTCGGCACGATCGATTACCCGAACGGCTGAAATAAGACGGAATAGAGGATCAGGGCAGAGGTAAAAAGGTGTTTGGTCAGATTACGCTAGAGGCAACCTAGACGTTTTCTCGATCGCATGACTTCTTCATTCCTCCTCGCAAAAGCGGGGCAACGCCCTCCCTCGTCCCTCCTCGCGAAGCGGAACGAAGTTCTCCCTCACCCCTGACTGGAATACAGTCCTTGTTGACTTTTATACTTTCAAATCTCAGGTTTTTGATTGACATTGGGTTAGTGTTGGCGCTTACGTATGTGATGTTAGTCATCATTGGTGAGCGTCGAACCCTTTGGATGGTCAGAGGTTTCATCGTTTTGATGTTGGCAGCCGCGATTAGTCGCAGACTCGACCTGACGCTGCTCAGTTTTGTGCTGAATAATTTGGTGATCGGGGCGGCGGTTGCGATGGCTTTTATTCTTCAATCAGAGTTTCGACGCTTTTTAGAACAGCTTGGACGAGGAGAGATCCTTCAACTGTTCCAACCATCGCGTGGCAGCTTACCTAGAACTGATAGCGTCAGCGATGAGATCGTCGATGCCGTTAAAGAATTATCTCAGAATCGGACGGGGGCACTGTTAATTTTGGAGACTTCTAGCCCGATCGATGAGCGAGATTTCTCCGTTCCTGGGGTCAAGATCAACGCGGAAGTGTCTAAAGAACTGCTGCAAACTATCTTTCAAACGACGACGCTGCTGCACGATGGGGCGGTGCTGATTCGAGGGTCGCGCATTCTGGCCGCAGGCGTGATTTTGCCTCTTTCAGAGCGGACGGCTTCTCGACAATTGGGGACGCGACATCGAGCCGCAATGGGAATTACCGAACGAGTCGAAAATTGCATCTGTGTTGTTGTATCTGAAGAAACCGGATCAATTTCCTTAGCCGAGCGGGGCACACTAAACCGTCCTTTAACCAGCAGCAAACTCAAAGAACTGTTGGAAGCGCGATTTTCTCAATCCGGCGATCGCGAAGCCGTTGCCCCCGATTTCCGCACCCTGGGCCGCCAAATTGCCACCAAAGTTTTCGCCCTGTTTTCAAAAATTAGCGGCACCCAAAAAATCAGTGGCCGGCCCAAAGATGAAAAAAAAGCAGAATGAAGGGACTGATCTTATGGCATCTTTGCAAGAGATTTATCTTTATTTCGTCTCAGAATCGTTACTCTAGAGTCGAATCCTGCTCGACACCTACAACCCTTTTCCACCTCAAGCATCGGCTTCCCCCAGAAAACAATGACTGCCAAGCAAACGATCCTTCAAGAACTCCCGGCTGACCTCGATCGCGCTCGCCTTCCCAAACATGTTGCTGTCATTATGGATGGCAACGGCCGCTGGGCAAAAAGTCAGGGTCTCCCGCGAATTATGGGTCACCGGCGAGGGGTGGATGCGCTCAAAGATCTGTTGAGGTGCTGTCGAGATTGGGGCGTTCAAGCGCTAACAGCTTATGCCTTTTCGACCGAAAATTGGGGCCGGCCGCTCGAAGAAGTGGAGTTTTTGATGACGCTGTTTGAGCGAGTCTTACGGCAAGAACTGCGCGAAATGATGCAGGAAAATGTGCGGATCAAATTCGTCGGTAATCTGGATGCTCTGCCCCCAACGCTACAAAATGAGATCGAGCGATCGATGCTAGAAACTCAGGACAATCAAGGAATTCGCTTTACAGTTGCCACCAATTACGGCGGACGACAAGAGATTCTCAAGGCCTGCCGAGCGATCGCTACTCAAGTACAACAGGGACATTTGCAGCCCGACGAGATCGACGAAAGTTTGTTTGAGCGACACCTTTACACTGCGGGAACCTGTGATCCTGACCTGCTAATTCGCACGAGTGGAGAAATGCGGATTAGTAACTTTCTGCTGTGGCAGATGGCCTATGCCGAGATCTACGTGACGAAAACCTTGTGGCCTGACTTTAATCGTCACGAATTTCATCAAGCTCTGGTGTCTTATCAGGAGCGCGATCGCAGGTTTGGCAGAGTTTTAGAAAAATAGAAGACAGTCACGGGCCAGCAAAAATAGCGTCTTCGATATCCTGACGACTCAGCGAGTATTTAAAGGCTCTTTGCACATCGGGCCGATCATCTAATAAGTAGCGAACTGCCAGTTGCTCAACTTCTAGACAGATTTCGGCTCGCCACTGGGGAGTCTCGATCAGCCAGCAGTGCAAATCTTCAGAATCTTGCTGACCGCCTTTTTTGGCAAGCCAGAATTCAATCTGGGGAAGAGGATGGTTATATAAGGGAGTGTCAGCCGAAGGAAGAGTCATGCGGGTTTGGGTTGAGATTCGATCAAGGGACATTGGACGTTATTGGGATTTCGGGCGTTTCGGGAGAAGTTAATTTCTCCATCGGCTGTGGAAGTTGTGGAATCTCTTGGACGATCGCTTCTTGAGTCGTCAGCGGCTGGAAAGCAGACTCTCCTCTCGTAAAGCCGATCGTAATGGCCAAAATTAAACATCCCACAAAAGTGATGCCCAAAATAAACAGGGCAAAAATCTCTCCGGGTGAGAGCGGTCGATCAGTTGCGTCAATGTAAGCAGAATCGGTGTAGCGCGGCTGGGGCCGACTCAAACTAGGAAGCGGCTGTACCACAACGACACGAGAGTACCCAATCTTGAGATCATAAGCACTTCGGCGATCGGGATTACAAAGCGTCGCGTAGGCTTCGTTGAGTTGCTGAAATTTTTGAGTGGCGATCGCAGGCGGCAACTGAGTCGTGTCTGGGTGATACAGCTTACTCATTTCCCGGTAAGTCTGTCTGATTTCTTGCACCGACGCTGAGGGATGCAGCCCCAACAGGGTGTAATGATTAGAACTCGCGACCTTCTGGTAAGGCCCCTTCTGCCCGTCGCCATCTGGAGTTGCAGTCACCGCAATTTCACCCTTATCCGGTTCTCACCCCTCATTGTAACCAGGTTAAGGAAAGCGCAACTATCGCTATCTTATTTGAGTTGTGAGGTTTGAGTTGTGAGGATTCGGTTGTTCGCTACTTCAAGCTTCGGCAACGGATCGAAAGCACGATCGACTTTCCCAACTCAAATCATTGATTACTCCAAAGCTTAACCTGACCCCAACCTTGAAATTACCTAACCTTGAAGTCAAGGTTCTAAGGTGAGGAATAGGATCTGATATCCCCTTGAACCTCACATGATCCAATCTTTTAGTTCCGAAGTTCTCAACCATCCTGATCTGCGCCAAGTTTTAGAGCAGCGCTATCAAGGACGCAATTTGCAGCCATTTCGCAGTGGGCAGTCAATCCAGATGTCGCCTCACGAAATTTGGGTCGTCTGTCGAGGTGTAGTGCTCCTGAGTACGCTTTATCCCTCTGGGGACGAGGCGCTACTGGGACTAGCCAACTCCTCTATGCCCTTTGGGTTGCCTCTGACCTACATTCAGCCTTATCAAGCGATCGCCCTCACCGATGTAGACTTGATGGCTGTCAGCCTGTCAGAAATCGAGCAATCGCCTGTTCTGGCCCAGGAAATCTGTCGCCATATGAGTCGTCGCCTTCAGCAAGCAGAAGCCTTTCTGGCATTGGCCGGATGCCGCCGAGTCGAAGATCGATTGCGTCAGCTTCTCTTGCTGCTACAACATGAAGTTGGGCAACCCGTCAAGGCAGGAGTTCGCATTAACGTAAGGCTGACACATCAACACCTGGCCAATGCGATCGGCACCACTCGCGTCACGATTACCCGCCTCCTCGGCCAGCTTCGAGAAGAAGGATGGTTGACGATCGATGCCACCCGCCACATCGTTTTGCCGTTTGGGACTACTTAAAGGCAATATTTTCACTGAGGGTGGGCTGCATGATCACAGCTTCGATCGGCACCACCCCTTTGTCTTCGCTGTGGATACAACGGGCGGCCCGATTAGAGAGATCCAATACTCGGTTGTCAAAGTAGGGCCCACGATCGTTGACCCGCACGACGACGCTTTTGCCGTTTGCCAGATTGGTCACCCTTAAATAGGTGCCGAAGGGCAAGGAAGGGTGAGCAGCAGTCAGTTCGTTTTGGTCAAAAATCTCCCCGGTTGCCGTCTCTCGTCCATGAAAGTAAGGGCCGTACCAGGACGCTAACCCACTGATACTGTCTCCGGTGTCTCGCAAGCTGTGCATAGTCACCTGAGCGTCTGCCAGCGAAAGCGACGGCTGACTCAGAGCGACGCGCAAATTGTTGACCCATTCGATCGCCACTATCTCAGCCGGACGCTCAAACTGAGCCGCCAAATCATCGTCGATGACAAATAGGACGCGATCGCCCAACTTTCCGGCGGGATGGTTGCGCTCAATGCTGGGTCTTAATTGGGAAGCATCGAGTCCAGGCTCTTTGAGCAGCTCTTCTAGTTTCTGAGCGATCGCTTCTGCTTCAGTCTGATGGGGAATCTCTGCCACGAGGCATCCTTTGACCCAAATTTGAAATCCTGTGGTCTGCCCTGAGAAGCTTTCGGGTTGGGTGGGACATCGCCAAAAGCCAGTGCGGACTTGTTTCAAACTTTCGCTCTGCTGCGACCCTGCTTGAAGCACGACTACAGAACTGGACTCCGCAGCTAAAGTCGGCACCCCCGTAAAGAAGTTTTGCACCACTTCGGCCAGGTAGTTAAACGGATTGTCCGTAACAACTTCTGAGGAGACTGTCCAAGCGATCGGCTGCAAGGCTGATTCTGGGCTTTCTGAATGCGTCTCTGGAGAAGCTGACTTGGGACTTAAAAAAGATTCGATCGCTCCTAACAAAACTGCGTTGGGTGAGGCGGGCTGTTCTGCGGATTGTGCTGGATGAAAACTTTGACTCAGCTTTAAATTAAGCGGTACAAGGTTGAAAAGATAGGAACTGCGAACTGAGTTGATTGCGCTTTTTAGGGAGGTTTTTGAAATGTCAGACGCATTGCTCGACCCCTTGCGGGTATCTCGAAGAGGCTGCGGTATCTGATTGGAGAAGATCTGCGCCAGGTGTTTAGGCGCTTCGATCAGCTTTTCCCCAATCTCTGGAAAGCAGCCAAACCATGATGCTACCCATACAAAACCAAGGATTGACATGTGTGTCTAGAATAAATTGTAGTGGACGATACTTTTTCACCAATAGACAGTATAAAGTTAATGTGAAGTAAAAATCTCTATCTGAGGGAAGTAATTTTATTTATCGAAAAGTGATTGATCCCCGTGGGCCAGTTCTAAATTTTGACATCAGACTTTTAAGCGAGTGCTGAGTTAATTTTGTTAGTTGTCTGGAAGGTCTAGAAAAGCCTGAGACGTACTCAGTGGAGGTGTTAGAGAAAACTGACTTCGTTAAGATTCTAATAAAGAATAAGCTGAAATACCTTGTATCTACGATCGATTCGCTGCTTCTCAAACGTCTTTTCAAGCAATTTCAAACTGAGCGCAGATAAATATCTTTAGTCGGTGACTCGCCGTTAGATCCCCTCTAGCTCTCCTCAAAAGTGCTCCCAGATCTCAGCTTGCTATCGCAGATGCTTTAAACAATCGAGATTTGACGATCCCCATAATGTCAGCCTGCGATCGACTGAATTTTGAGAAAAGGGTGAGTTTTGTAGAGTCTCACGCTAAAAGAGTGTTAGCTGCTATGAAAGTCTTTTGACATCCAACCCTCACTCCTCAACACGTTATATGCTCTCCACATCTCCAACCCTTACGTTGTCTCCAGGTAGCCTGCGTCGTGTGCATCACTTTGCCATCAATGTGCGCGATATGCAGGTGTCTCGTCATTTTTACGGTGAAGTTTTAGGGCTACACGAGCTAACGGGTGCAGAAGTCCCCGAAACGCTAAAGGCTGAAGTTGCTTCTGGGAAGGTTGCCAATTTTAAGACTCCAGATGACATGATTCTCGATTTGTTTTGGGAGCCTGACTTGTCTGCGCCTCATCCTGACCCCCGACAGCAGTTTACTCGCGCCAATCATCTAGCGTTTGACATCGCTCCTGAAGCGTTCGATCGTGCCGTTGAGGTGTTGCATCACCATCAGATTCTCATCGATCATGGCCCGGTTAGCCGTCCGACGGGGCGCGGGATCTATTTTTATGACCCGGATGGGTTTTTGATTGAAATTCGGTGTGACAAGGTTTAGTGCGAGGTGACTCCTTGCGGGTAACTCAAATCGATCGCAGCCACCGTTCCGTAGGCAAAACATGGTCTGAGTGCTTTACTGTTAGGCTCTGCTCACTTGATCCAGTAATTCTCAGGATATGAAGATTCTGTGAGCAAAGTGATTAAGTGTTTATGCCGTCGTGAGGGAAATCACAAACCATCTCAATCAATTAGGACATCTTAAAAGAAGAACGCGATCGTACCTTTCTTGAGTAGGATTTTTGAAAGGGTGGTTACGCAGTTCGGTTGTTCCTGAAGTCGAGAATTTGTGATGTTAGAAAAACTACTCCAAGCGGCGGTAATCACCTTACTCCTGAGTCTTCTGGCGGCGGCAAGATCACCCAAAGCCAGTGAAGCGCCTAGTTTCTCATCGTTTCAGGCATTCTCACTGCCCTCATTGAGTTTGCACATGCAGACTTCTTCACCGCAACAGACGCTGACGCACTAATCGTTTTGGCTGGCTATGAGTCTTATTTTCCACATTACTTCTCAAGACCAATGGCAGCAAGCACAACAGCAAGGCTTTTATCGGTGTGATTCTCTAGAAACAGAGGGCTTTATTCACTGCTCCGAGCTTCAACAAGTTGTCTGGGTAGCTAACCGCTTTTATCGAAGCGAATTGTCGCTGGTGTTGCTTTGCATTGAGATTGACAAGGTGCAGTCAGAGATTAAGTATGAGCTTGTCGAGGAAGATAAGTGGTTTCCTCATTTGTATGGCGTGCTAAACCTGGATGCGATCGTCGAAGTCGTAAATTTTGTCCCCGGATCGGATGGGCTGTTTGAGTTGCCCGCTGGACTCCAAAGCTAGAACTTTTCAGCACTGAGCAGTTTATGGGCAAAAGTGTGTAGTTGCCAGATCTGCGGTAATCTGCTGTTTTGCCTGGTCTACAGGTGAATTGTTGTAAGCCAAAAGCGCTCGTTGGCGAGTTTCTGCGGCAGTTGAACCACCAAATTTCACCACTCGGCAGGTGGTTTTAGCGGCGGCGATCGCGCTTCCTTGATTTTGCCCAATGTACTGGTTGAGTGCTTGATTGACCTGAGTCGGATACTGACCAGCCAACGTTTGAAAGTCGCTCACAAAGGCACTGTTGGCAGGCATTGAGACAGGCTGACCACACAGTTTAGAAAGATCTACAAGCCGATTTTCTCCTTGCATGTAGCATGGGTAGTCAACGTTTTGAGCTAAAGCAGGCGACATTGATAGAAGTAAGCAGTAGAACGCTGTCGTCAGACAAAGGGCAAGTTTCATAAAGGAAATCTCCTGAAACAAGATTGACCAAAACAGAATTTTAGAGGCGAATAACAAGACATTTTGATTCCTTCTCGATCTCATCGTAAGGCATCTCTTTTATTTAAGAGTTTTGTTAAAAAACATGAATTAAAACGTTGAGTTAGCGCTAATTTTTTGAGTCGTATGAGACAGTTCTTAACTTAAGGCTTACGGAAATAATAATTAACAAATTTTGAATGGATTTGTCGAGAAGATGATAGTGAATCGATCGCTATCGTGCGTCGATTGTTGAATTCGCTCGAAGTAAGTTTTACAAGCCAAATCCAGAAGGGGCATCGTTGAGTCTGACGAAGTGCCTAACTTTTGCCGCAGTTTAGTAAAGCTAGACGAGGAAAATTCCATGAGATATCGTCGAACACTTTTTCTATTTTTGATCAGCCTTTTAGTCAGCTTTTTAGCCTTTTTTATCTCAAATCTTTTAGTACATCCAGGTGCAGTAAATGCTACTTCTCCTTTACTGTCCCCTGCGCCTACTCAAGTGATCGGCTCTTATGATTATTTTGGGCGATCGCTGACTGCTCAAGAAGCCGCAGATCTCGTTCGTCAAAAAGGGCTTGATCCAAATAGCTCCACGTCCTACGCTCGAATTGGGGCTGTTAAAATCACGTCCCAACTAATTAGTAAAGGAGAGCAAATCTTTTTCGATCGCAAAATTGGCGATACCTTTGGATTGCAGCGAGTCTTGGGGTTTGGACAGGGCATCACCCAAGTGTTTCCAGAGCTAACGGCGGCGATTCTCAAACAAGGCGGACAGCCCACCAGCAATCTCAAAATTACGCTTCAGAAAAACATCACGCTAGGAAGTCAAACCTTTCTTAAAGGAACAACGGTGAGTACGGGGCTGGATATTCCGCGAGGGGGGGTCTTACCGATCGGTCTCAAAGTCAGCGGTGATGTGACCTGTGCCATTTGCCATGTTGCGCTTTCACCCAAAGGTGAGCAGCTTAAGGGCGTTCCCAATGGCGATTTGGGGGTGCCGCTGCTGATTGCGCTGGCTCCTAACTCGGCCGCAGGGTTTGCCCGCTTAAATTTCAACCCGCTGGATGCTAAATATCAGGGCAACGGCAAGACGATCCTCGACAGCACCGGAAAATTAGTAAAACTTCCCGACCCGCAAATCTTTGAACGAGCGTTTGATGATGCAGTGTTGGCGGTGCCTTACGGTCATTTTGAAAGTTCGCCCGACAGCATTGACAATACGACCCAAATTCCGGCGGTATTTACTTTTAAGTCTGGCCCCTATACAGCAGGTGGCGAGTTTGCGGTTGGCCCGTTTGGGGGGTTGAGTGCAATCAATAATGGCGTTCACTCGTCGGAGATTAATTTGTTGGCGGCGGCGCAGAGAAGTGCAGAAACGCTTGGGGTCGATCGAGAAGTTTATTTAGGGACAGTTCTGCAAAATGCGGCTGATCCAAAACTGAGATTGCCAGCAGGGCCGCCCGTCAAACCCTCGGAGTGGCTGCGTCAGGTGGCTCCCAATTTGTCTCAAGCAGAACTTGAAGATCAGGTGGCGGCTCCGGGAGTGGGCAGCTATCCCAATCTAAAGCTGTCGCTGTTTACCTACAATGGTCTGGTTTTTAGCCCCAATACGCTTAAGTTTGACATTGCCAGTGGTCGGTTTTTGTTTGCGGCAAATGCGATGTCCGCTTGGCAAAATAGTTTGGTGCCGCCACCCAATCAGACGCTACAAAATCAGCAAGCGTTGCAGAGCGGGTCTGTCGAACGGGGTGCCCAAATTTTTGAACAAGCGCAGTGTGTCACCTGCCATCGATCGCCCTTCTTTACAGATAATCTGATTCACCCGATCGCTGAGATTAAATCAAATCCGGCTCGTGCTGAATCGCGTCTGGCTCAAAATGCGCTGCTGGTTCCGCCCAAGATTTACAGCTTGAATACGCCAGTTCCCATTCCTGCCAATGCTGAAGTGATCGACGTGCCGACGGCGGGCATTTCTGACAGCCCAACGACACTGCCCAAGGGATTGTTGCCAGACGGTGGCTACAAAACGCCTTCTTTGCGGGGATTGTATCTAACGGCACCTTACCTGCACGATGGTGGCGTGGCGGTTCGTAAGGGGGCGCTGCAAGTGGGAGCAGACGGCAGTTTTAGTATCGTTGACCCTAGCGGATTGGGACTTTCGGGCACGCTCAGTCAGGCGATTCCAGCAGATCCGGCAGATAGTTTGCGGGCGTTGCTCGATCGGTCTCTCCGAACTCAAGTGATTGCGGTAAATCGGCTAAATCCTGCCCTGCAACTGAGCAATCTAGACGGCACAGGTCACGAATTTTATGTAGATGCTACGACTGGTTTTTCGCCTTCTCAGCAGAATGATTTGGTCAATTTCTTGCTGGCACTAGACGACAATCCGGGAAGCTTCTGAGGAATGGATTGGGAAATAGGGCTTTGATGAAGTTGTGAATTTGATGGGGCGATCGCCCAAGCTGTTGAAGTGTAAGCGACCGCCGCTCATAATTTACTAACGTTTGCTAACAAACTGAAATCTTCCTGCTTCAACTCGGAGAAGTCGGCTTCACCCGATCCACAGGCTGACACGGGATGGCTTCCCGCGTTTTTCAAATTGATTGCCGCATTCAAATCTCGGTCAAGACTGAATCTGCAATGCTCACAGGTGAACACGCGCTCAGAGAGGGTGAGTGCTTCTTTTTTGGCTCCACAATTCGAGCAAGTTTTACTTGATGGAAACCAGCGGTCTACGATGACGAGTTCAGACCCGTACAGCTTGGTTTTGTAGTCCAACTGCCGACGGAACTCATAGAAGCCCATATCACCTATGGCTTTTGCAAGCTTGTGATTTGCCATCATTCCAGACACATTAAGATCCTCAATGACTACCGTGCTGTGGTTCTTGGCAAGAGAAGTCGTGAGCTTGTGGAGCGTGTCTTTGCGGAGGTTGACAATCCGTTGGTGCAATCGGGCAATTCTGATTTGCGCTTTCTTCCAGTTGGCTGATCCTCGCTGTTTGTGGCGATTGAGCCATTGCAGTCGAGACAGCTTTGATTCAAGTTTGCGATACGATTTCGCACCCTCAAAGACTTCGCCCGTGCTGAGAGTGGCGAGAGACTTCACGCCTAAATCCACTCCCACAACATCAACTGATTTAGGCGATGCGATCGGCTCTACCTCAATTCGGAATGAGAGATACCATCTATCGGCGGTGCGGCTAATCGCGACATTCTTGATGGGCACTTGCGGCAACTCTTCGTAAGTTCGCAGGATGCCAAGTTTCGGAACCTGAATTCGACGAGTACCACGAATCTTGATTGTGCCGTCCAACTCAAATGAGTCGCCTTTACCTTTCTTCTTAAACCTGGGAACCCCTGAGACTTTCTTAAAGCACCTATCCCAAGCCAGTCGTAAATCTCGCAGCGCATATTGAGGCGCACATTTTGAGGACTCAAAGTACCAGGGATTTTCAGGCTTCACCCATGCCACCAACCATTTATGCAAGTCAATTGCAGAAGGGAATTTAATTCTGTTCTCTGGATTTGCTTGGTTGTGGTCAAGAATTTGTTTGGTTAGTCCGAGTCCCCAATTCCACGCATGACGCGCTACGCCAGAATGTTTCAGCAGGTCGGTACGCTGCTGATGGTTGAGTTTGAGTTCCGTCTTGAATCCTAAGAGCATGATATTATCGTACGGCAAGTAACGTACAAACACCATGTCTAAACGATTAGATTTTCGGGTTTCAGATGAAGACTTTGCAGCACTCGAAGCATACTGCAAGAAAACAGGTGCCACCAAGACAGGCGCAATTCGGATGTTGCTCCAAGTTCTCAAAGATGAGCAATTGTTAGTAGTTGTGAGAAAATCGCTCACTGTTGTTTGACCTTTAGTCATTCGCTGTTAGACTACTTGTACTATTTCTCACCTAATCGTTATGCCTCGGTTTCTTCATGTCGCAGATGTTCATTTGGGATTTGATCGCTACGACAGCAAAGAGCGCACCAAAGATTTTTACCTGGCGTTTGAGGACGTGTTGCAGAAGTATGCGATCGAGGCTGAGGTTGATTTTGTCGCGATCGCAGGCGATTTGTTTGAGCATCGCACCCTTCAGCCCAACATTCTCAATCAGGCAAAACTGTGTTTGCAAATGCTGAAGGAACAGCACATTCCCGTCATTGTAATCGAGGGAAATCACGACAATCGCCCCTACGGAACGCAGACCAATTGGCTGAAATACCTGGCGCAAGATGAACTGCTGATTTTGTTGGAGCCAGAGCGATCGGCTCAGGGAGAAGTCGTCTACGAAATGTGGAATGGCGAATCGGGCGGCTATATTGATCTCGACTGTGGGGTGCGCGTCCTGGGTTCTCAGTGGTATGGAGCGTCTGCACCGGGAGCGATCGAGCGTTTGGCAGATGCCATTCAACAACTTCCGGCGAGTCCGGGGCATTCGGTGATGCTGTTCCATCACGGGTTAGAAGGGCAGATTGCAAGATATCAAGGGGCGTTGCGCTACAACGATTTGTTACCGCTTAAAGCCGTCGGAATTGACTATTTAGCGTTGGGTCACATTCACAAAAACTATAGTGAACAGGGTTGGATTTTTAATCCAGGGTCGTTGGAGGCGAATAGTGTTGAAGAGTCGAAATACGATCGCGGTGCTTATCTAGTAGAACTGACTCCTGAAGGCATTCAAGCAGAGTTAAAAAAAGAGTATTATCAGAGACCTTTTGTGCGATTAAAGCTGACGGCGCGGGGTCAAGAAAGTCTCGAAGAAATTGAGGAAATGGCGATCGCTCAAGTTCAATCAGCCATCAAATCAAAACAGTTGAAGCCTGAAAAAAAACCAATGGTTGAGTTGAGAATTGAAGGGCAGGTAGGCTTCGATCGATTGGAACTTGACACCAAAAAACTTCAGCAACAACTCAAAGAACTCAGTGGCGCTCTGATATTTTTACTGAAGTATGAAGCAAACGCTGTGGAATACGCTTCGCCGTTGCCAGAAGATGCCACTCGGCTCCAAATTGAGCAAGAAGTATTCACGGATTTGGTCGCCGCGCACAATAGTTATAAAGGGCGATCGATCGAACTAGCTCAAGGATTAATTAACCTCAAAGATCTGCAACTCGAAGACCGACCCGAACCAGAATTGTATGATTTCATTCAGCAATTGTTAGCGTGAATTCGATGAAAGTTTTTCGCTTCGATGTTGGGATCTTCTGCCCCCCAAGCTGCCCATTCTGAAGAACTTCACTTGTGGGGGATTTAGCTGGCTCTGTGGATTTGCAAGCGAAGCGAAGAAGCTCATCAAACTGACGTAACTGACGTAATGGTTAGAGAACGTTTGAAACGTACCAGAAGCTACTTTACAGTCTGGGGGCGGGTGAATCCGATAAACGATACGTTTCAAACATCCTCTAAGTGATGGTGGGCGACTTTCAGCACCAGCTTTCTTGATGCGCTTGTTTTTTGGACTGAATATTGCCCAAGTGTTTCTTTACGGTATCGATCGTGATGTACAGTTGAGCCGCGATTTCTTTGCGTGATTTGTTACAGCGTCGTAAAAACCAAACCTCCGCTTCACGAGGGGTCAATCCATACTTTTTTGCTTCGGTCACTGCCAGACTTTGCATCGATTGCTGCTGGTCTTCAAGTCGGACTAAAAGAGAAGGTTCTTGAGCATCTTCTAGCGTGATCCACTGGACTCGAAGGCGAAAGGTTTGAAGCTCAGTGTTGATTTCGGACTCAATGATGAGCGGATGTTCTCCATAGAGTTCTCGACTTTCGATCAGGGCTTCGCACGATCGCCAAACTTCTTCGGGCAGCGCATTTTTTTGAGGATTCAACTGTTGGCAAATCTGGGCAGCAGGTGTGTTGGCATAAATAAATTCACCTTGCGGATTCACAATGAGAATGCCATCGACAAACCCTTCCAGTACAGAGGTAAAAAAGTGATTAGAATTTTCAGAGGAACTCATGTTCATTATGGGGGCTGGGAATGAACGGTTAACTAACTATTGCTTCAGTACGTTTGAATAGATCCAGTCATGCACTTCACTACAAAAAGTAGGCGTGATTTCCAGAAAGTTGCGGCGAAGCATTCCGTGAACTTACTTACGAAGCTAAACCAAACTTTTGCCCGTGACGGTGGAGAAAAGTTAGAAGTTGCGATCGCTCAACGTAAGGAAAGGTTAGTTAAATGTTAGTTTCCTAGAAAAGCGTGAGATTCTAGATTTTAGAAGTCTGTAATCTTACGGATTGTTTTATTCTCTATCACCGGAAATCTACGTAGCCAACTTGGATCACTTAATGAAGATCACGATCGATTGGTGAAGAGTCCACGATCGCGGTCAATCAGGAGATTTTGGGGTGCAGTCCGATGACCATCGAAGAAGCACTGATCGTTTTGGATAGTCTGCTCGGAAGACAACGCCTGACCCATCTGCAAGAAACTGTTTTTTGTCGCGCTTGGGAGGGTCAAACCTATGAACAAATCGCCACTACCGAGGGCTATGACGCTGACTATGTAAAGCTGGTCGGTTCTCAACTGTGGCAACTGATTTCTGAACTGGTCGGACAACGGGTGACCAAAAATAACTTTCGAGTTGTCCTGCGCCAACGGATCGGGACTTCTGAACCAAAAGAGCTAACTCCTCCCTCATCGTTTCTTCCCTCTCCTTCTTCTCGCTCTGATTCGACTTATCAGGATTGGGGCGAAGTCATTGATCTGTCCAATTTTTGTGGTCGATCGCATGAGCTAGAAATTTTAGAACAGTGGGCCACTTCGTCCAGGCTAATTGCCATCTTAGGCATGGGCGGCATGGGCAAAACCGTTCTCTCGGTCAAACTAGCGCAGCGATTGCAGAACCAATTTGAGTATGTGATTTGGCGATCGCTTAGAGACGCGCCAACGGTCGAAACCATTTTGTCTGATCTGATCCAATTTCTTTCTCAGCAGCAAGAAACAGAACTCCCAGATTCGGTAGACGGCAAGTTAGGTAGGCTGATGCATTATCTAAGACAACACCGCTGTTTGCTGATCTTGGACAACGTTGAGTCTATCTTAGGGACGGGCGAACAAGCTGGACATTACCCGATCGGGTACGAATTTTACGGTGACCTGTTCAAACGGATTGGCGAAACGCTGCATCGAAGCTGTGTGGTGATTACCAGCCGTGAGAAACCGAGAGAAGTGGTGGCGCTAGAAGGGATGGCGATCCGATCGCTCAAAGTGACGGGTCTCAATTCATTAGAGACGATCGAGTTACTCAAAACAAAGCGCCTGTCTGCTACCGAGGCCGTTTTTGGGCAACTGATTGAAATGTATGCGGGGAATCCTCTGGCGCTCAAGATTGCGGCGACGACGATTCAAGACTTGTTTGATGGCGACGTATCCGAATTTCTCAAACATGGAACAGCAGTTTTTGGCGATATTTCTGACCTGTTGGATCAGCAGTTCGATCGCCTCTCTGATCTCGAAAAGCAGATCATGTATTGGTTGACTATCGATCGAGAAGGCGCATCGCTCTCAGATCTCGCTGAAGATCTCGTTCCTCCGGTGCCTCGTCGCTATTTGATGGAGGCGTTGGCATCGCTGGCTCGACGGCCGCTCGTGGAAAAGCAGGGCGCAAAATTTACGCAACAGCCTGTGGTGATGGAGTATGTCACCGATCGCTTGATCGAGCAAATCTATAGAGAACTTTGGGCGGATTCAATCAAAAGCTCAAAACTTCCGCTCTTCCACACTCACGCCTTGATGAAAGCAACCGTAGAAGATCATGTTCGAGAAAGTCAGGTGCGAATGATCGTTAAGCCACTGCTCGATCGCTTTCTTGCGTCGCATCATAAACCAGAAGTAGAACGTCAGCTTAAACACTTCTTAAATCGGCTACGAAATCAGCTTGAAGGCACTTCTGGATACGGCGCAGGTAACATCATTAACTTGTTGAATCAATCCCATTCAGACTTGAGCGATTGGGACTTTTCGGACTTAACAATTTGGCAAGCTTACCTTCAGGGCATCCAGTTGCACCGCGTGAATTTTGCGAATTCTGACTTAAGTAGATCAGTGTTTTCGGAGACTTTGGGCAACGTCTGGTCAGTGGCTTTTAGTCCTAATGGAACGCTTTTAGCGGCCAGCGACACGGCTGGAGAAATTCACATTTGGCGCGTTAGCGATCCGCAGGGGAACTTACTGCAAAATCGGCAAAAGTTAATCACCTGCCACGGACATCAGCATTGGGTCTGTTCGATCGCTTTCAGTCCCGATGGCAAAACGCTCGTCAGTGGCAGTGGCGATAAGACGGTAAAACTCTGGGATGTCGCAACCGGACACTGTTGGCAAACGCTAGAAGGACACACCGATTGGGTGATCTCGGTGGCATTTAGTCCAACTCGATCGCTTGTGGCCAGTAGTAGCTCCGATCGCACCATTCGCTTATGGAACATTCACACGGGAGACTGTGTGCAAATCCTCGAAGGACACGAACATTGGATCTGTGGAATCGCCTTTAGCCCCACTGGAGATCTGGTCAGCGGTAGCGACGATCGCACCCTAAAACTCTGGAATATTCAAACTGGAGAATGCGATCGCACATTAATTGGACATCAAAGCGTCATCAGAGGAGTGACTGTTAACGCAAATGGATCTCTGATTGCAAGCGGAAGTGAAGATCAAACCATCAAGCTTTGGGATGTGAAGACAGGGGAATGCCTCAAAACACTAGTCGGACATACGAGTGAGGTACGTTCTTTAGCCTTTCATGCAGATGGAAAAACATTGGTGAGCAGCAGCTTCGATCGTACGCTCAAGCTCTGGGATATCTCTACCGGAAAGTGCCTCAAAACCTTGCAAGGACACACCGAAGCGGTGCGATCGGTGGCGTTTAGTCCCAATGCTTCGCTTCTGGCGAGTGGCAGCGCTGACCAATCGATTCGCCTTTGGAATCACCAGACTGGGGAGTGCCTCAAAACGTTGCAGGGCTATACCAATTTTGTGTTGTCGGTGGCGTTTAGTCCCGATGGGGGAGCGATCGCCAGCACCAGTGCCAACCACACCGTCAAACTCTGGGGAGTTTCTTCTGGAGACTGTTTGAAGACCCTGCACGGACATACTAACTGGGTCTGGTCGGTGGCGTTTAGTCCTGATGGGCAAAGTCTCGCAAGTGGCAGCTTTGATCAAACGATTCGGCTTTGGAGTCGCCAAACAGGGCAGTGTCTCAAGATTTTGCGCGGACATACCAATTGGGTCTGGTCGGTGGCGATGAGTCCTGATGGCATTTTGTTAGCCAGTGGCAGCTCTGATCAAACGATTCGGCTCTGGCACACTCAGACGGGCGACTGTCTCAAGGTATTGGCGACTCCCAGCCGCATCTGGACGGTTACCTTTAGCCCTGATGGTCAGCAGCTTGCCAGTGGCGACGAAGATCACACGATCCAACTCTGGGATGTTCACAAAGGGCAGTGTCTAAAAACGCTCAATGGTCATCAAGCTCGAATTTGTTCGGTGGCTTTTAGTGCAGACCAGAACACGTTAGTCAGCAGCAGCGATGACCACACCATCAGAATTTGGGATGTTAATACTGGAAAATGTTTGCGGGTGATGCACGATCGCGACTGTGTAAAATCGGCTCACTTCAACACAGACGAAACTCAGATCATCAGCAGTGGCTTTGATCACACCGTCAAATTTTGGAATGCTCAAACGGGCCAGTGTCAGCAAGTGTTGCAGGGGCATGAGGCGCGCATCTGGTCGGCGGACTATCGACGCGATCTCAAAAAGATATCTAACAAAGTCGATCGCAAGGAGATGTCTGCGGAAGCCGATCGCAAGGAGATGTCTGCGGAAGCCGATCGCAAGGAGATGTCTGCGGAAGCCGATCGTTCTTCAAAAATGCCAGAAGCCTTGATCGCCAGCGGCAGCGAAGATGAAACCATTCGTCTCTGGGACGCGACCTCCGGCGAGTGTGTGCGCGTGTTACGCAATCTTCGACCTTATGAAGCGATGAACATTTGCGGAGTGACAGGTTTAACCGAAGCGCAAAAAGCCACTTTGAGAACCCTGGGAGCGACTGAGCAGTCAGTTCGATAAACTTTTTCGCTTCGTTGCCAAGGGATTCGCCCCCTAAATCCCCCATTCTGAGGGACTTTGAATCAGCATAATTTCTTTGAACTCTGGAACTTTCTCTGGGTCAAAGTCCCCCAATTTTGGGGGATTTAGGGGGCTGAAGCTGATCGAAACGAAGCGACTCACTCTCATCGAACTGACATCAGACTAAGACTGTGCGCTAGGCTACACAATTATACCTTGTAGAAAGATTAAGGTATAGTTACCTGCTGGTCACAAACAGCACATGCAAAACTAAGGGAGTCCAAAACGCTACAAATTGATAATTAATTTGGTTCCCACATTAGTTTCTGAAGTTTCTGAAAATAGTCTCTGAAAATTGGTACTTGATAAAGCTCACCACTTGAGATCGATACTCAACTCCTTCCCGCAAAACAGTGTGAGGCTTTTAGTTTTAAAAGATATGGTTTAAGAAATGACGATCGAAACAAAACCCCCAGGGCTTGATCAAACCGACAATTCATTCGCGCTGCCAGACAATGAAATCGAGAGACTTCGAGGCGTTTTACAAATTTCTCAAATCGCCGCCTGGGAATGGGATATTTCAACAAGTCAGGTTTGCTGGTTTCAAAATTTAGAGGTTGTATTGGGCTGTTCGATCGCGGCCGTTCCCGTCAACTACGAAGCTTGGTTGCAGCAGGTTCATCCGGGCGATCGCGTTCGATTTAATTTAGAAGCGATTCGGGCATTAATTACGCGCTGTGATTATGTCAGTGACTATCGAATGATTCGATCGGATGCCAAAATTCAGTGGCTTCGCAATCAGGGGCGCATTTGTTTTGATGCAGAAAATCGACCGATGCGAGTGTTAGGGTTGACCCAAAAAATTGACCCTCCATCAGAAATTTGTCAGCCATCTGACCAGAAAATTCGCTTTATGGAAGCCGTTTCTCACGACTTTCGCACTCCCCTAACCATCATTCAAACCGCCACCGAACTGCTCGAACGCTACGACGAATCTTGCACCAAAAAACAAGAGCGATTTCAGCAGGTTTATCAAGCGATCGAGCAAATGACTCGCCTCCTCGACGAAGCTTTAGTGAAAGAGTGAAAGGCGGTGAATTTGATGAAAGACTTCGCTGCTATTTTTCACCGCAAATCTTCCACAAATAAGAGACTTTGAACCGCCAATCTTGTCTAGAAGTCCTACAGAATTGGCAGCTTGGGAGGCAGAAGTTCTGAGCAACGAAGCGAAAAAACTTCATCAAGTTGACGCTAAAAGAAATGGGCGCGACTCCTTGCAGGTAGCTCGAAGAGATTGCTTTACGCTCCCTTCTATTTCAAAACCGTTACATTCAGCCGCTTACACACGAAACCCGATCCCCCCGGTGATAAGCTGACAAATGAATTCAAATACTGGTTAAAGAGGTCGAAATGGCGGGGGTTCCACTTTTATTAAGAGCAGCGCGGGGAGAAGCCTTGGATCGTCCCCCCGTTTGGATGATGCGGCAGGCAGGTCGCTATATGAAAGCTTATCGAGATCTGCGAGACAAATACCCGTCTTTTCGAGAACGGTCTGAGATTCCAGAAGTCGCGATCGAGGTTTCTCTTCAACCCTGGAGGGCTTTTCAACCCGATGGCGTGATTCTGTTTTCTGACATTGTGACTCCCTTGCCCGGACTCGGCATCGACATGGACATCGCCGAAGGCAAAGGCCCGATCATTGATGACCCCATTCGCACTCAAGCTCAGGTGGACAACTTGCGCCCGCTTGAACCCGAAGAATCGATGCCCTTTATCAAGCCGATTCTCAAAGCCCTGCGCGACGAAGTGGGCGATCGCTCAACCGTTTTGGGATTTGTCGGCGCACCCTGGACTCTGGCAGCCTATAGCGTCGAGGGCAAAGGCTCCAAAACCTATTCGGTGATCAAGAATATGGCCTTTTCTGATCCGACAATCCTACACCAGCTACTAGGGAAATTGGCGGACGCGATCGCGATTTACACCCGCTACCAAATCGACTGCGGGGCGCAGGTGGTGCAGATGTTTGACTCGTGGGCGGGACAACTCAGCCCTCAAGACTATGACACCTTTGCATTGCCTTATCAGCAGCGCGTTTTTCGTCAGGTTAAAGAAACTCACCCCGATACGCCGTTGATTCTGTTGGTGAGCGGCAGTGCAGGCGTGCTGGAGCGGATGGGCAAATCAGGTGCCGATATTGTCAGCGTCGATTGGTCGGTGGATATGGCAGACGCTCGATCGCGCCTCGGCAGAGACATGAAAGTGCAGGGCAACCTCGATCCGGGCGTGTTGTTTGGCTCAAAAGCGTTCATTCGCGATCGTATTCTCGATACGATTCGCAAAGCTGGTAATCGGGGACACATCCTGAACCTAGGTCATGGTATTCTTCCACTTACACCTGAAGAAAATGCGGCGTTCTTCTTTGAAACTGCAAAACAGGTTGATAAGTTACTGGCGACCTCTTGTTAGGGATGAAGGATGAGGGATGAAGGATGAATTGAATGATTGGTTCGAGTTTCAGTGTTTGCGTTTATTCTATGAACTCATACACTCATGATTCATACTGATAGCTTAATGACTCCTACATCCCTCATCCCTCACCCCTCATCCCTCATCCCTTCCCCATGACTTCAAAGCGAATCTTTGTGACAGGTGCGAGTGGTTGCATTGGTCACTATATTGCTGAAACTTTAATTCAAGAAACCGAGCACGAATTGTTCTTGATGGTCAGAGATCCTGACAAGCTCAAGTTTGATGTTCATGTTCGGCCTGGTGTGACGATCGTTCGTTCAGATTTGCGAGACATTGAGCAACACAGCGCTCTGTTGAAGACGATCGATTGCGCGATTTTGACGGCAACGTCTTGGGGCGGTGATGAGATTAATGATGTGAATGTGCTGAGTACGCTGCGGTTGATGAAGCTGTTAGACCCGGATGTGTGTCAGCAGGTGATTTATTTCTCGACGGCTAGTGTGCTCGATCGCAACAATCAACTGCTCAAAGAAGCCGGAGAATTTGGCACAGACTATGTGCGATCGAAGTATGTTTGTTTTCAAGAACTCTCGAAGTTAGCGATCGCATCCAAAATTACGGCGCTGTTTCCGACGCTGGTCTTGGGGGGAGGCGATCGCTATCCCTATTCCCATGTGTCGTTGGGGGTGGGGGAAGTGGTGCGCTGGATTAAGCTAATTCGCTTTTTAGACGTTGATGGCAGCTTTCACTTTATTCATGGTCAAGATATCGCCCTCGTCGTGAAGCATTTGGTCGAGAACCCGCCGACTGCGGCTGGCCCGCGCAAGCTGGTTTTGGGCAATGAGAAACTGACGGTAAATCAGGCGATCGAAGAGGCCTGCGTCTATCTCAACCAAAGAATCTACTTTCGCATTCCCCTTTCGCTGTGGTTGGCGGATTTCTTCATTTTTCTATTTCGGATTCAGATGGGTGACTGGGAGCGCTTTTCTCTGCACTATCGCCATTTCACCCACCAAAATCCCGCGACTCCTGCCACGTTTGGAATGCCGACCTACTGTGCAACGCTGTATGACGTGCTGAAGTTAAGCGGAATTCCTCGTAGAACGGGTCGATCTGCTTTAGTCGATAGATCTTTGAGCGCACGACCCAAGTAGCTTGAGCAACGGACAGTTGAAGTCAATCATCCGTTGCCAGTTTGCACTAGATAAGTTTGATAGCGCGGAATGCGAAAAATAAGGTGAGGGCAAGCGCGATCGCGCCACCTACCAGACCGACATAAGCAATCACTGCGGACATAGAATTCGTCTCCAATTTCAACCTCTAACAAAACTATACAGAACAACGCATCGCCATTTGTAGAAGTTCACATCAAGTAAGATCAAGTACAAGGTATTTTCGCGAAAGTCATCATGCAGTCTGTCATCCCGGTTGTTTTGCCCGAAAAGTCTTATGAGATCACCATTGCGCCAGGGAGCGTCGATCGCGTCGGCAAGCTGATTACAGATGCAGAAACGCCGTTGAAACTGGGTCAAAAAATTCTAGTGGTTTCCAACCCCACCATCTTTCGCTGCTATGGTCAACGGCTGATAGATTCACTAACTCAAGCAGGATTCAGTGTGGATCGCTGCATTCTACCTGCGGGAGAGCGCTACAAAACGCCTGCTACGTTGCAAAAGATCTATGATGCGGCGCTAGAAAATCGCCTGGAGCGATCGTCCACAATGGTTGCTTTGGGCGGTGGTGTGATCGGCGATATGACAGGCTTTGCGGCGGCGACCTGGCTGCGAGGGATCAATGTAGTGCAGGTGCCGACGACTTTATTATCGATGGTGGATGCGGCGATCGGCGGCAAAACGGGAGTCAACCATCCCAGAGGCAAAAATCTGATTGGCGCATTTCATCAGCCTCGATTGGTGTTAATTGATCCGCAGGTGCTAAAAACGTTGCCGATGCGAGAGTTTCGGGCGGGAATGGCGGAAGTGATTAAATACGGAATTATCTGGGACGCTAATTTATTTGAGCAGCTAGAACAAGCGCCCCGATTAGATCAACTCCGCTACATCAGCGACGAACTGCTACAAGAGATTCTGACTCGATCGTGTCAGGCAAAAGCTCACGTCGTCAGCAAAGACGAAAAAGAATCGGGACTGCGGGAAATTCTCAACTATGGTCATACGATCGGTCACGCCGTCGAAAGTCTGACGGGATATCGAATCGTCAATCATGGAGAAGCGGTGGCGATCGGCATGGTCGCGGTCGGTCAAATTGCTGTTGAGATGAACTTGTGGACGCAGGAAGAGAGCGATCATCAGCTTGCTCTGATCAAAAAAACAGGTTTACCGACTCAGTTACCAGAAGGTTTAGACATTGAGGCAATTATCCACTCTCTGCAATCCGACAAGAAGGTGAAAGCGGGACAGGTGCGATTTGTGTTGCCTGAAGGAATTGGGAAAGCGATCGTCACGAATCAAGTGACTCCAGACACGATTCGTAAAGTGCTACAAAAAATGTAGAAGCGAGACAAAGTTTATACATTTGTTTGGGCTGTGATTCCGATAGTGGCATAGTAGATAGCCCAGGAATTGCGATCGTCTGCAAACCAACAATATTGCTCAATGTCTTCTTGAGTAACTTCCCCTGTTGCAATATATTTGTCTGCAAGTTGCAGAGTCGATAGTTTCATAACCGATGCGATTCCTGAACCGCCAGGAGAGATGGGAACATCATTTTCTACTAACGGCTGCAAGCCAAGCTGCTGAAAGATAGCGGGTAATTTAATTCCTAGTGCATAATCCATATTTCGATTAGCGAACATTTGAAAGATCGCTTGATTAACTCGATTCATAGATTGATAGGCGGCTTCTTCTCCGACGATCGCTTTTGCTGCCGAGAAGTCAGGCTCTTCGATCACAATCCATCCCCCTGGTTTCAGCAAATCCAACATTCTCGACAAAGCAACTTGAAAGTCTGAAATATGAATGAGAACATAGCGGGCATGAACCAGATCAAAAGAGTGATCTTCAAGTGGAAGACTGCGAATATCAGCCTGCAACACTTCGACATTCGGCAGTTGAATGTTATTTACAAAACGAGTGTCTAAATCAACCGCAACCACTTTGCCATTTTCTCCGACAACAGATGCCATCCACTGAGCAATTGATCCGGCTCCGGCTCCCACTTCAAGACATCGCCAATTTGTTGTGATTCCCGTTGCTTGAATTCGTTTGCGACTGGCTGGATCAAAGACTTGTTCGATCGCTTGTAGTCGTTCCAGTTCTTTAACGTGTTGGGAATCAGTAAAAATGTAGTGAGACATTGATATTCACCTCTTTGCTCAACTGAACGATCAAGCAATCTCGCACAATCACAACTCCAAGGTGAGTGACGGTATAAATGTCATGTATTTCTCCTCACGAGGATTGCAGCTCTTACATTCTACTCTGCTGTTAAATAGGTAGCTGTAAATGTATTATTCTCCTGCAATTCAACAAGAGGGTGAAGGCAGGACAGGTGAAATTTGTGTTGTTTGAGGGAATAGGGAAGTCCTTTTATTAGACTAGTGGTAACTGAATACCAAAGGCTTGTAACATAATGATATGAGTCTTTACTGAGAGTGCAGTTGTGGCTGAAGAAACTGATTTACTGAAACTTGTTATTGAAGTAGATGACGAACTCATTCAAGAAGGAATGGAGCCTTTTCAACGTCCTTTACCAGCGTGCTTGAAAATTGCAGAGCGGCTGAAACCTGGTAGCACTTTCACGTTTGAGTATGACCCGCTTTTCAATGCCATTAACCAGATGTACAGTGAGCTATATCGTCCATCGGATCTTGATAACCCGCCTATGCATGTAGGGGCGTTCATGTTTCGAGATGTATTTTTTCCTCTACGTATCCCACTCGTTTATGGTTCACCCACAATCAATCCGGTCGATCTCCTAGTAGATGTGCCCGATGTACCGAAGCGATGGTTATTTGATAACAAGCAAAGTGGCTTGACATTCTTTGATCAAGTTATCGATCTTATAGATTTTGTCTATGGACTCGATGATCTTGAAAAGACAGGAAAACTACCTGATAAAACTGTGGAATGGTGGTATCTAGCCAAACAGCAACTTGAAGCCGCTGCTGCAACTGTTCTAGGCTCCTTTAATAAATATGCCGTAATTCAAAATTGTTGTATTTCAACTGAGCTACTGCTGAAAGGCGCTCTCTTAGCAAATGGTATTAGTGAAGATACGCTAAAGAATGAGAAAAAAGGCTACGGACATAAACTTGAAAACTTAGTAAATAGAACAGGTGAACTTCTTCCCAATGTAAATACAGAGACTTTACTATTTGTAGTTCAACAGCTTCCAAATTACGTCAAAAGTCGTTATGAAGCTATGCAAGTTTCTCGCTTAGATCTTGGAAGATTCTTAATGAACACCCAATTTGTCAGTGGTGAAATCTTGCGGCAGTTTTCTAAGCGTGATTTGCGCTCAAACTCTGGTAAAAAAGACGATGCTTGGGATTTCACCCATCGAACGTTCCCAAGAAAATGATGGACTATCGTTCTTTTCAACAAATTCGCTACAACTCTGATGCTGAAAGTCGTCCTTCGATCGGTTCGTATTCATCTTCTAACAACCAGGTTTGAGTTTCATCATAGGTTGCACCCGTAAACACAACCTTGTAACCCTCAGCAGGATCATGTGCACGACAACTACCCGATCGATCGCCGAGTAATAGCAGGACATAGGGAGGCGATAGCATCGGATCAATCCAAACTTCAACAAAGCTCCAATCATGCTTGGCTGGGTCGAGGGCGGGGGATGACATGATATCGGTTTTCTGCATCAATCTTCACCTCTCCTAAACTTGCATGTGAACTGATCGCTGAATCAACTGTCTGACTCGTCGGAAAGTGCAAAGAAATCTTCTTGTTCTTGTAGAGAAGCTTCTAGTAGATCGGTGGTGCCCAGTCTGACGCTTTCGTGATAGAGATAAGCAATATCCAACGCTTCGAGAGTGGCGCGAATATGGGTGCGGATGGGCTGACTGCCGATCGTTCCCACCAATTCCATGACATCAAGGCTTGCATCCCAGGCGTAGGCGGTGCCGTGGAGTTTGACTAATCGTTCTAAAAGGGTTGCCAGGTTTGCAGTTTCGAGCGGACGAATCGTCGGACAGTTGGAGCCGATCGCCGTGTCAAAAAAGTCTCGCATCACAATTCCCGCATCTGCCCCAAACTTCTCAACCGCAACTTCAGGAATTTGAGTGCGATCGTTCTTGGCGCTGGGTGTACTGGTGCCGCTAAACCACACATCGTTTCTCAAACTAGAAGCGACTACGCCAAATGTATAGATGGGATAGGGATTTCGGCAAAACAGTTCATGTTCGCCGTCTCGACGCACGTCGCGATTTGACCAATTCAACAACCAATTGAGATTGCGATACGCCTGAAGTCGGCCAATTTTGCCCAATCGTCCGATCAGTTCCACTTCATCCAACAGCAGCACCCAACCTTTGTAACCACAGAGCGCGATCGCATCCGCCATGACTCCAAAATAGGCACTGCCATGCTGAGTTGCGCGAAAATTCGTCTCAAATTTGGGCAACGGTTCGCCCCGCGCCGCTCGATGAATTCGCTTGAGTTCGGGACTGCTGAGACGAGTGCCTGTCAGGTCGCCATAGAGCAACTCTTGTTCTTCGCCTGACGTGAAAAAGTAGTCTTCAAGCACGATCGCCGGAAGGGGATGACTGTAGCGATCGCGATCGGCAATTGGACTATTCAACAAATCGCCTGCTTTGCGAGAATTCAACGCTTTGGTCAAGCCTGCCATTTTAGAATCGGGCGTGCGAATCACCGAAGCCACCCGTCCATAAAAATTCAGTAGATGGTGACAAGACACTTCGCGACTCAAAGAAACGCGGCTGACTGCGTAGCCCATATCCAGTGCCACATGCTCAACTGTGGTCAGGGCGTGAGTTTTACCTTGTCCATAGGGCCCCCAGGCGAGACGACCGAGCGACCGCTGCCCTTGAGAAAATTGTTCTAGATCCTGACGAATCAGATTGGTGAGCGACGATCGCAGATCAGGCAGTTCTCTCGTCGAGACGCGCGTCGGAATTCCGGCTCTTAGCGTTTCAACAACGGCGATCGACTTTCTGCGATTTGCGTCATACCTTTCCATTAGCATTCACCTTATTGATCTATATTGATCTATTGAGTTTAGTCGCGACCCGCTTATCCTCCCTATTTTGCTGCTTTACGCAAACGATAATCGCCCTTTAGGTTCTGGGATAGGTCGCCCTAATTCTTGAGCCGTTTCAATCCATTCTTGAATGATCACTTCTACATTTTGCACAGCCTCCTGATAAGTTTCACCATCAGCCGCACATCCGGGCAGTTCTGGCACTTCGACAATAAAGCATTGATCAACTTCACTCCAGTAGATAATGAGTTCGTACTTAATTTTCATCTTGTCCTCCAAGTTGATATTTCAAAATCACAGTGCGAACTTGTTTAACTTGGTACGCCTTTGCTTTTCCCTGCTTGGGCTGAAGATTTAGAATGTCTTCTACGCTTTCTTTAGAGAAGATATGATGGCTGCCTCGGATGCGTTCTTCAAAACCAAGGGCAGATAAAAGTTGACAGAGTGGCTCAAAGGGAATGTTGGTATCCGAGGCTCCTGACAGAATTTTGACTAGTAGCTTATCTCGCTGACTCATCTCTTCTATGAGTCTCTTTTTTCACACAGTTCTTTAACTTCATTACACTTCATCCAGCGCCATTAGCGTTGTTTCAATCACTTTGGCTTGTAGTTGACTATATTCATAGAGATCAGGAGGTTCTCGATCGCTCACTTCATATCCTGCCTCCTCAAATAGCACTTTTAATCGAGCTTGCACTTGATCAGGAAAACTTCTGCCCTGCGCGACTAGATGAATGTCGGTATCTACAATGTCGGCCAGTGGATTGAAGCGATCGATGGGCAACAGTCCCGTTTGCAGCCGCATCCAGAGGGCTTCGTAACTTTTGAACCCACGACGATCGTCGTCGATCATGTCGCGTCGTCCTGCTAACAACAGTAGAAAGTGATCCAATAGTTCTACATCATCAATGATTTGACGAAATAGTTCGCAGGTGTCTTTGATCGCATTGGCAGTGTATTTAAAGCGGCGAGTTTCAGGATGGCGTTCGGTCATGGCTTCAAGGTCATCGATCGCCACCACTAATCCGGTCATGCCTGCAAGGTGAAGGAGTCGGATCAGGGAATTTAACCAATAGCGCGCATTTGATTTTTGCAGTCGTTCATATAACAATGTCGCTTGTTTTTGATGACGCTCTAACTTCTCGCCAGCAAGCCATTTCAGTCCTACCTTAATGCTGTCTTCGTTACCATTGACTAACCGATTGCTGATCACATGATGGGCAAAGGCTCGAAAAGAAGATCCGAAGTCAACATCGCGCAATGTCATCCCGATCGCTCGTCTAATCTCATGCACGGCTAAGTCACGAGTCAATCCTTGATCTTCAATTAAAATTGAGAGAATGTTATCGCTATCATCATATTGTCCATATCCCAACTTTTTAATCACCAGTTGACATAAGCCACTGACTAATTTTTGTTTGTCAAGTTGTTGAACAATCGCTCGATAAAATCCAGTTAAATCATTCAACCGATATTCTCGTGCAGAGAGATAGACCGTTTGATAGTCGATCGCTTGAGCATCTTGTAATACACATCGCAATAGATGAGTTTTGCCCGTCCCCGTGCCGCCAACTAGAACTTTGACCTTGCTGCCCCCATCGGCAATGTAATTGGCTAGATAATGATCGCGTAAGTGATTGAGCCAGCGATCGCGCCCCAACGTCATTGCCGCCAGCAGTTCTTCATGAACGGGAGGCTTGCCCGACAGCATGGTTTCAATATCTAACTCATCAATTTGCATCGACGCAAAATCACCCTTCAACTAAGTGAATAGCTAATGTCCCGACTCGGCTTTCTTGTCCTTGACTGTTAATTAGCAATAGAGTCTTGGCCGTTTCGCGAGAAGGTTCTAAATCGAACTGATAGCGATCGTAGCGAATTTGAGGTTGTTCTTTCAATCGCGCCAGATCGTAAGTAAATAGCGGTTCGGGATAGTCTTGTCTCACAGATTGCTTCAGCGTCAAGAGCCGATAAATCTCTTTCAGCGAAACGGAGTGTCCCCAGATCACCTCATTGTTTTGCAGCGCCAAACGATTGAGCGTTTCATATGCACTCAACAACTCCCGACAGAACCGAGTCGAGTCAAATTTGCTGTTGATCACGCGGCTATATTGTCCGGCAACCCAGGTCGCAAGTTGATCAGGCGCAAAGGCTTTGGTCTGCTGCGATCGCCGTCCCATGCTCAATTTCACCACACCCTGATCGCGGCTGAAGGTTAGCTTGAAGGGCGGAAATTCATAGACGGGAAACTCACCTCTAACAGGCACTCCCGCCGCTTTGAGGGCGTTCTCAACCTCGGCTGGATACGTCTCCGACTGCACAATGTCTTGATCCGCTTGCAGGGCGTTTTGAATCACCGCTTGTTGGTCTTGCCAACGATCGTCTAGCCGAGTCAACTCCTCTGTCAGCACCTCTAAAGTTTGCGAGGAGGTTTTAAAGTCCCATTCCTTGCGAGATTTTTTGACCGCAGACCAGACTTTTACCAGTCGTTTGAAAGTGGCATCCAGTTCAGCGATCGTTGTTTTTTCTGCCTCGTCCAACGGTTCCATAATCTGAGACGGTGAGATTGAATGTCCATCATCGTATCTCAAATTGTTAATGTGCAAACGTTTTGCCTCTTCTGTCTCTGGAACTCTCAAAGCTGGGAAATCGGTGTCTTTCGACATTGCAACGACGACAACAAAGAAATTTAGGAAATGAGTAGACGGTTTTACCAATCCTGTCCTATACTGTTGGACTGTGGCTAAAATTCTGAAAGCGCGATTTCTAAGAGAAAGCAGCCAAGTTTGAGTGATAAGCGTAAGTTTGAAGCTCACAATTTGCAAGCTTTTTCGTCTCGTATGAGGGAAATTGCGAAAGAAACTTCGGGCAAAGAGGCGAAAAGTTTTCTCCGGGAATTTGTTCCCAGCCTAAGCGTTTCAACCCAACCTCAAAGCGGATACTGATTGGTTTACCTCTCAAGTCCGGGTTGGAGTAAGCACCAGAGCCAGCGTGTTCTCTAAAGTGCTTTGCCAAAACGCCCAAGTTTCCTAAAAACGCGGAATCCGCTGCCTTTCAAAACGCCGAAAGGTACGATTCTTCTGGTCTTCCGACCGTAGAATCCGTTCTGGAAAAGCGAAGCTGCGATCCAAAATCGCGGTTTTGCCATGTTCAAACGGAAGTGCTGAACGGATGATCGATCGAGAAATGAACCAAGAGCTTTTGTCTCCCCTTTCATTCCTCATCCCTCATCCCTCATCCTTCCAGATGTGTAGAAAAGGAGACCAGTCAAGTGGCTGTCGGTATTCTCGGCACAAAGCTCGGCATGACCCAAGTCTTTGACGACACAGGAAAAGCCATTCCTGTCACCGTTATTCAAGCTGGCCCATGCCCCATTACTCAGGTCAAAACCCCCGAAACAGACGGCTACTCAGCCCTGCAAATCGGATTTGGTGAAACCAAAGTCAAAGCACTCAGCAAGCCCGAACTCGGACACCTTGCCAAGTCAAATTCTGCGCCCCTGCGCCATCTGATCGAACTGCGCCTTGACGCACCCCCCACCGACTACGAACTCGGTCAAGCCCTCAAAGCTGACTTGTTTGAAGCGGGACAAATTGTGGATGTGATCGGCACCAGCATCGGGAAAGGCTTCGCAGGGTACCAAAAGCGCCACAACTTCAAACGCGGGCCGATGGCTCACGGCTCCAAAAATCACCGCGCTCCCGGATCGACTGGAGCAGGCACCACCCCCGGACGGGTCTACCCCGGTAAAAGGATGGCGGGTCAGATGGGCAACGAGCGAGTTACCGTTCGCAAATTGACCGTGGTGCGCGTGGATGTCGATCGCAACTTGATCTTGATCAAAGGAGCGGTTCCCGGTAAGCCCGGCGCTCTGGTGCAAATTATGCCTGCTAAGAAAGTCGGTCGCTAGGGCAGGAAGGAGAAAAGACAATGGTTGATTGTGTAGTAAAAGACTGGCAGGGAGCCGAATCGGGACAGACCTCGATCGACCTCAAGGTTGCCAAAGCAGAAACCTCCAAAGGAGTCGTTCATCGCGCCTTGGTGCGTCAATTGGCAAACCAGCGTCAGGGCACCGCTTCCACCAAAACTCGCGCAGAAGTGAGAGGCGGCGGTCGCAAACCCTGGAGACAAAAAGGAACGGGACGCGCTCGTGCAGGTTCCAATCGTTCTCCCCTGTGGCGGGGTGGCGGTGTGATCTTTGGGCCAAAGCCTAGAGATTATACGATTAAGATGAACCGCAAAGAGCGACGGCTGGCGCTTCGGACGGCGTTTCAAAGTCGGGTCGAAGATTTGATTGTGGTGCAGGATTTTGCCGATCAGTTTTCTCGCCCCAAGACAAAAGAAATGACTCAAGCACTTACCCGCTGGGGAGTCGAACCCGATTCGAAAGTGCTGCTGATTGTGGCTGAGAGAAACGAAACAGTTTATCTGTCTGCCCGCAATATTGAGAAGCTGAGAATGATTTCGGCGAACAACCTCAATATTTTCGACTTGTTGAACGCAGACAAAATCGTGGCTACGGCTTCTGCTATCACGATGATTCAGGAGGTATACGGTGAGTGACTTTAACCCCCGCTATCTAGCGGATCTGATTCGTCGCCCAATCATCACAGAGAAAGCGACTCGCCTTTTGGAAGACAACCAATACACGTTTGAGGTTGCCCCCAGAGCGTCAAAGCCCGAAATCAAAGCGGCTGTCGAATTTCTCTTCGATGTCAAAGTCGTTGGAATCAATACCCTGATGCCCCCTCGTAAAGCGCGTCGCGTCGGTAAGTTTGCAGGTCACAAGCCTCAATACAAGCGCGCGATCGTCACCCTGGCATCTGGGGACTCGATCACACTGTTCCCAGAAGTTTAGAATCCCTGAGAGTAGCAAGTTATGGGCATCCGAATTTATCGTCCCTATACCCCTGGCACCCGTCAGCGCACGATCCCCGATTTTGCAGAAATCACCAAAACTGAGCCTGAAAAGTCTCTAACGACTTCTAAGCACAGAGATAAGGGACGCAATAACCGGGGCGTAATCACCTGTCGCCACCGCGGGGGCGGACACAAGAAGCTTTATCGAATTGTCGATTTTCGTCGCGACAAGCTCAACGTTCCGGCACGAGTAGCCGCGATCGAATACGATCCCAACCGCAACGCTCGTCTGGCTCTGCTGTTTTATCAAGATGGTGAGAAGCGCTATATTCTTCATCCCCACACCTTGAAAGTTGGCACGGTGATTCGTGCTGGAGCAGATGCGCCGATCGAAGTGGGCAATTCTCTTCCATTAGAAAACATTCCTCTGGGTACGATCGTTCATAATATCGAACTCGTTCCCGGCAAAGGGGGGCAGATGGCCAGAGCCGCAGGTGCTTCTGCTCAAGTGGCTGCTAAAGAGGGCGACTATGTAACGCTGAAGCTGCCTTCGACTGAAGTTCGCATGGTTCGCAAAGAGTGCTACGCGACGATCGGACAAGTTGGCAACATCGATGCGAGAAACGTCAGCCTGGGTAAAGCGGGTCGCACTCGTCACAAAGGCCGTCGTCCTCAAGTGCGCGGTAGTGTGATGAACCCAGTGGATCACCCTCATGGTGGTGGAGAAGGTCGGGCCCCGATCGGTCGTCCCGGCCCGGTGACACCTTGGGGTAAGCCAGCCCTGGGGCGCAAAACTCGCAACAAGAAGAAGGCAAGCAGTTCTCTGATTGTGCGTCGTCGTCGTAAGTCTTCCAAGCGGGGACGCGGCGGACGGGAATCGTAATTCACTTAGGGAGACCTACATATGGCACGTTCACTTAAAAAAGGCCCCTTTGTTGCCGACCATCTGATGAGCAAGATCGAAGCGCTCAATGCCAGAGGTGACAAACAAATGATCAAAACCTGGTCACGAGCTTCGACCATTTTGCCTCAGATGATTGGACATACGATCGCCGTTCACAACGGTCGAACTCACGTCCCCGTCTACGTCTCTGAACAAATGGTGGGTCACAAGCTGGGAGAGTTTGCACCCACTCGGACATTCCGAGGTCATGCGGGTGGCGATAAAAAGGCACGTCGATAGGAGAAAGGCGGTTAGCGAACGGTCAATGACTGATCCGCTAACTGCTCAAGGAGAAAACTATGGCTACTGATACGACTGAAATTAAAGCGATCGCACGTTACATCCGCATGTCACCCCACAAGGTGCGCCGAGTGTTGGATCAGATTCGGGGCCGCTCCTATCGAGAAGCGCTGATTATTCTGGAATTCATGCCTTATCGCGCCTGTGATCCGGTTTTGAAGGTACTGCGATCAGCCGCGGCTAATGCAGAACACAATGAAGGATTCGATCGAGCAAGTTTGGTGGTGAGCCAAGCTTTTGCAGATGCCGGCCCTTCACTCAAGCGATTCAGACCGAGAGCGCAAGGACGGGCTTACCAAATTCGCAAGCCGACTTGTCATATCACGGTCGCGGTGGCTCCGGGTGCCGACTCCTAGTTCGCTTCCCGACTGACGACTTAAACTGCTTTTAGAGGAACGTATGGGACAGAAAATTCATCCAAATGGATTTCGGCTAGGAGTCATCAAGGAGCATGGTTCTCGCTGGTATGCTGACTTCGCCCGCTATCCTGATCTGCTCAAAGAAGATGCCAAGATTCGCCATTTCTTCACCAAGAATCCGAAAAATCTTGACAACTTGAAGAAGCCCGGAATTTCGGAAATTCGGATTGAGCGCAAAGCCGATCAGATTGATTTAGAAATTCGCACGGCTCGTCCTGGGGTCGTGGTTGGTCGCGGTGGCGCTGGGATCGAAACGCTGAGAACTGGGCTGCAAGACGCTTTGGGAAATAGCGATCGCCAGATCCGCATCAATGTGGTCGAAGTGGCTCGCGTCGATGCCGATGCTGCCCTGATTGGGGAATACATTGCTGAACAGCTAGAACGTCGGGTTTCCTTCCGGCGGGTCGTGCGTCAGGCGATTCAACGCGCTCAACGGGCTGGCATTGAAGGCATCAAGATTCAAGTGAGCGGTCGCTTAAATGGGGCTGAAATTGCTCGCCCCGAATGGACTCGTGAAGGTCGTGTTCCACTCCACACGTTGAGAGCCGATATTGACTACGCCTACGTCACCGCTCAAACGATTTATGGAACGTTGGGGATCAAAATCTGGGTCTTCAAGGGTGAAATCATTCCTGGACAAGATCGCGAAATCGAAGCCGCCCCGACCAACCAACCCCGTCGTCGTCAACAGCGTCGTCGCCAACAATTTGAAGACCGATCGAACGAGGGTTAAAGGACACAGGATGAGGGATGAACCAATCCTTCTCGCTCCTCACTCCTCACTCCTCACTCCTCACTCCATAGGTACTGAGTCATGTTAAGCCCAAGAAGAACAAAATTCCGCAAACAGCAGCGCGGACGAATGAGAGGAATGGCGACTCGTGGAGCCGACCTGAACTTTGGCGATTTTGGTTTACAGGCTTTAGAGCCAAGCTGGATCACCTCTCGTCAGATAGAAGCTAGTCGTCGAGCAATGACCCGCTACATCCGTCGGGGTGGCAAAATCTATATTCGGATTTTCCCAGACAAGCCGATCACGATGCGTCCCGCAGAAACTCGGATGGGTTCTGGTAAAGGTGCGCCCGAATTTTGGGTGGCAGTAGTTAAACCCGGTCGGATCTTGTTTGAGATCGCAGGCGTTCCCGAAGCGACGGCTCGTGAGGCCATGCGTCTAGCATCCTTCAAGCTGCCGATCAAAACGAAGTTCATCACACGCGAAGCCTCGGAGGAGTCCTAAATTATGCCTCTTCCCAAATTTGAAGACGCTAAAAACTTGAGTGACCAGGAATTGGCAGATCAGATCGTTGCAGTCAAACGGCAATTATTTGAACTGAGAATGCAAAAGGGCACTCGCCAATTAGAAAAGCCTCACCAGTTCAAGCACGCAAAACATCAGCTTTCTCAATTGCTGACCGTTGAGCGAGAACGGCAGTTGAAACCGACTGAAAGCTAGAAGGCTGAACCTGAAATCATTCCCATTCATCCTTCATTATTTCAACTGGAGTATCTCAATGGCAGTAAAGGAAAGAGTTGGCTTAGTTGTCAGCGACAAGATGGACAAAACGGTGGTTGTGGCGGTTGAAAACCGATCGGCTCACCCCAAATACGGCAAGATCGTGGTGCGAACCCAGCGGTACAAAGCCCACGATGAAGAAAATAAGTGCAAGGAAGGCGATCGCGTTCGCATTCAGGAAACTCGACCCCTCAGCCGCACTAAGCGATGGGTTGTGTCTGAAATCCTGAGTACTGCCTTTAAAGGTTAAACACGAGGGACTTAGACATGATTCAACAAGAAAGTTATCTCAACGTAGCGGACAACAGTGGCGCACGTAAGCTGATGTGTATCCGTGTGATTGGCGGCGGTAACCGTCGCTATGGCGGAGTCGGTGACGTGATCATCGCGGTCGTTAAAGATGCCATTCCAAACATGGCGGTCAAAAAGTCTGATGTGGTTCGGGCGGTGATTGTCCGTACCAGACACACGATGCGTCGGGACAGCGGCATGAGTATTCGGTTTGATGACAACGCCGCCGTAATCATCAACGCGGATGGCAATCCTAGAGGCACTCGCGTCTTTGGCCCGGTAGCTCGTGAATTGCGCGACAAGAGCTTTACCAAAATCGTTTCCCTCGCTCCGGAGGTTCTGTAATGGCGACTAAACAAAAACCCGCTGTTCGTTACAAAATGCACGTCAAGAAAGGCGACACCGTTCAGGTGATTGCTGGAAGCGACAAGGGCAAAGTGGGCGAAATTCTGCAAACGATTTCTAAGACGAGCAAAGTCATTGTCAAAGGTGTAAACCTTCGCACCAAGCACGTCAAGCCTCAGCAAGAAGGTGAATCGGGTCAGATTGTGGTTCAAGAAGCCCCAATTCATAGCTCCAACGTCATGCTTTATTCCGAAAAGCAAAAAGTCGCCAGCCGCGTTTGCCACACGATCAACTCGGACGGCAAGAAAGTGCGGATGTTGAAGAAAACAGGCGAAATCATCGACTAAAGAGTTTTGAGTTCCAACGTTTAGGTTCTTTAACCTCAGCGCTCGAAACTCAAAACTCGAAACTATATCCCTGACCAAGCCCAGGGCAAGGACTCGAAACTATGGCACAACGATTAAAAGATCAGTATCAAGAAAAAATTGTCCCGAAACTCACGGAGCAATTCAACTACACGAACGTCCACCAAGTTCCGAAGGTGGTCAAAATCACGATCAACCGGGGATTGGGCGAAGCGTCACAGAATGCCAAGGCGCTAGAAGCTTCTATCAATGAGATCGCGACGATCGCCGGACAAAAACCCGTCGTGACTCGCGCCAAAAAAGCAATTGCAGGCTTCAAAATCCGAGAAGGAATGCCCGTTGGGGTGATGGTGACGCTGAGAGGCGATCGCATGTTCGCGTTTCTCGATCGCTTGATCAACCTTTCACTTCCTCGCATTCGTGACTTCCGAGGCATTAGCCCCAAAAGCTTTGACGGACGTGGCAACTACACCCTCGGTCTGAGAGAGCAACTGATCTTTCCAGAGATCGAGTACGACAGCATTGATCAGATTCGCGGGATGGACATTTCAATCATCACAACTGCAAACACCGACGAAGAAGGTCGCGCCCTGCTTAAAGAAATGGGTATGCCTTTTCGAGAAAATTGATGCAGTTTCATTAAGAGGGAACTATGGCGGCTAACGACACAATTTCAGACATGCTGACGCGCATCCGCAACGCAAGTTTGGCGCGGCATCAAACCACGGAAGTCCTATGTACCAAAATGACCCACAGCATTGCCAAAGTGCTACAGGCTGAAGGGTTTATTTCGGGCTATGAAGAATCGGGCGAAGGGGTCGATCGACGGCTCGTTCTATCCTTAAAGTACAAAGGTAAAAACCGCAAACCGATTATCACAGCCTTGAAACGAGTCAGCAAACCCGGTCTGCGCGTCTATGTCAACCGGAAGGAACTGCCCCGTGTGCTGGGTGGAATTGGCATTGCAATTGTCTCGACTTCTAGCGGCATTATGACCGATCGGGAAGCTCGACGGACTGGAGTCGGCGGTGAGGTTCTTTGCTACGTCTGGTAAGTCTGGATATTATTCGTTGCTGTTTGGCTCACAGCGAATTGGACTCTAGATCTCAGGCATTAGACGTTGGACTGGATCAAGCTAAAAATCACGATCAAAGGCTAGAGTCTCAAGTCTCAAGTCCGCCGCTAACAGCTAAACGCTTCTATCAATAAAGGTAATTCAGCTATGTCTCGGATTGGTAAACGTCTCATTGATATTCCCGCCAAGGTGACGGTCACGATCGATGGTCAGCATGTGGCGGTCAAAGGGCCCAAGGGCGAGCTTTCACGAGTGCTTCCCCCAGAAGTGATTGTGGAACAGGAAGGGACAACGGTCGAAGTCAAGCGTCGGGATGAGTCTCGTGCGGCTCGTCAGCGTCATGGTCTGTGCCGCACGCTTGTGGCCAATATGGTCGAGGGCGTATCCACGGGATTCCAGCGTCGTCTGGAGATTCAAGGCGTGGGCTATCGGGCCCAAGTGCAGGGAAGAAACCTGATCCTCAACGTCGGATACAGTAAGCCTGTCGATATTCCGCCTCCAGATGGGATTCAGCTTGCAGTGGAAGGCAACACAAACGTGATTGTCAGCGGAATTGATAAAGAAATTGTCGGCAATACAGCAGCCAAAATTCGCGCCGTTCGCCCTCCCGAACCCTACAAAGGGAAGGGAATTCGCTATGCAGGCGAAGCGGTCAGACGCAAGGTTGGTAAGTCCGGTGGTAAAGGGAAGAAATAAGCCATGAAACTGAATCGTAAAGACTCCACTCGCCGTCGTCACACTCGCATTCGTAAACGCGTCGAAGGTACTTCAGAACGCCCTCGTCTCGCAGTGTTTCGATCAAATCAGCACATCTATGCTCAAGTGATCGACGACACGGCTCAACATACGCTGGCTTCGGCTTCGACCCTCGATCCCGAACTGAAAGAAAAGCTCGAATCATTCGCAAATCAGGAAGCTTCGGCAGAAGTGGGTAAGCTGGTAGCGCAACGCGCGATCGCCAAGGGCATTCAGTCGGTGGTCTTCGATCGCGGTGGCAATCTCTATCATGGTCGGGTCAAATCATTGGCAGACGCTGCCCGTGAAGCTGGTTTGAATTTCTAGGAGAAACTCATGGCAAAAGGTCGTAAAAGTAACAAGCCTCGTGAAGAGAAATCGGACTGGCAAGAGCGGGTGGTTCAGATTCGCCGGGTGACGAAGGTCGTCAAGGGCGGTAAAAAACTGAGCTTCCGGGCGATCGTCGTCGTCGGTAACGAGCGGGGTCAAGTCGGGGTCGGCGTTGGTAAGGCCAGCGATGTCATCGGCGCGGTTAAGAAAGGCGTTGCGGATGGCAAGAAGCATCTTGTAGAAGTCCCTTTGACCAAATCCAATTCAATTCCTCATCCAACCAATGGCAGCGGTGGCGGCGCAAAAGTAATGATGCGTCCAGCGGCTCCAGGGACTGGGGTAATTGCTGGGGGAGCCGTTCGGACGGTTCTCGAACTTGCGGGCGTGAAGAACATTCTGGCCAAACAGCTTGGTTCTGGCAATCCGCTCAACAATGCACGGGCGGCGGTCAGTGCGTTGGATGGACTGCGAACCTTCGCGGAAGTGGCTGAAGAACGGGGTGTTCCAGTCGAAAACCTCTACGCTTAGTCTCTCAAGATTGAGTCGAGAGATTAGGTCAAGAAACTTTCATTAGCACTGACTAAACACTATGAGAATCGATGATGTAGCGCCTCAACAAGGTGCAACCAAACGTGGCCGTCGAGTCGGTCGAGGTATTGCTGCCGGACAAGGTGCAAGCTGTGGCTTTGGAATGCGGGGTCAAAAGTCTCGTTCCGGTCGCCCGACTCGCCCAGGCTTTGAAGGCGGACAAACGCCTCTGTATCGCCGACTACCCAAACGCAAGTATTTCACTGTGATCAATCGGCAAAACTACACTGTGATCAATGTGGGCGACCTGGCGGAGCTTGCTGCTAACACAGGGGTTAATCTGGCTTCCTTGATGGAAGTGGGCATTGTCACTCAAGATGACGGGCCGCTGAAAATTTTGGGTGACGGAGACTTGTCTGTAGCTCTGAACGTCCAAGCGACCAGCTTTACAGAGGGTGCCCGCGCTAAAATCGAAGCAGCTGGCGGCACCTGTGAAGTCTTGGAACCCAAACCAACCTGGCATCGTGCCCCCAAGGTGAAAGCATAGCCGTTTCAACAGCTCACTAAACGTCATCCTTGCCGGGGTGGCGCTTTCTAGTCTCAAAATAAGCACCTTCTGGAACTGGGCAAATCGGTCTGCTAGGCTACGAATATATGTACGAGGTGTTCTTTTATGGTCGTTAGTCGAGATAAAGCTCCAACCGCTCAGGAAACCTTTTCTCAGATGGCTCAAGCTGCCGGACTTAGAGGGCGTTTGCTCTTGACGATCGGCTTACTGATTCTGGTTCGCCTGGGGATTTATATTCCGCTACCGGGGATCGATCGGGCCGCTTTTGCTGCCAACATTTCGGGCAACTCGGCTCTCAGTTTTGTTGACTTGTTTGCTGGCGGTGGTCTGAGAACCCTGGGAATTTTTGCACTGGGGATCTTGCCGTTTATCAACGCCTCGATTATTTTGCAATTACTGACTACGGCAATCCCACAGTTAGAAGACTTGCAGAAGAATGAAGGAGAAGCCGGACGGCGCAAGATTTCTCAAATCACTCGCTATGTGGCGTTAGGGTTAGCAATTGTTCAAAGTTCGCTGTTGGCGATCGGGCTACTTCGTCCTTTTGCGCTGGATGCAGGCCCCCTATTTGTTGCTGAAACGGCATTGGCGCTGTCTGCGGGTTCAATGTTTGTGATGTGGGTTGGTGAAGTCATTACGGAGCGAGGCATTGGAAACGGGGCCTCCTTGCTGATTTTCTTAAACATCGTTTCAACCTTGCCGACTTCGTTAGGAAAAACATTTGAGTTAGCGCAGAGTGGCGATCGCAGCGTTGTGGGTGGTGTTGTGATTCTACTGCTTGTGTTCCTGGCGATGGTGATTGGAATCGTTTTTGTTCAAGAGGGCACTCGTCGAATTCCGATCATTTCAGCCCGCCGTCAGGTTGGTCGTCGCCAGTATCTAGAAAGAAGCAGCTATCTACCGCTCCGCCTTAACCAGGGTGGGGTCATGCCGATCATTTTCGCCTCTACGGTTCTGACTCTTCCGGCGCTGGTTGCTCAGGCGCTCCAAAATGCGTCCGTCAGCCAGTTTCTTGGAACTTATTTGGGGCCGACTTCTTGGGCACACAATCTTGTCTATCTTGTGTTGATTCTCTTCTTCAGCTACTTTTATGCTTCGCTTGTGGTTCAGCCCGATGAGATGTCAAAGAACTTGAAGAAGATGGGTGCAAGTATTCCAGGAATTCGTCCCGGAAAGGCGACGACTGAGTACATTGAGCGAGTCTTAAATCGGTTGACATTTCTGGGTGCGATCTTTCTAGGAGTGGTCGCGATCGTCCCTACGATCGTGGAGAGCGCAACTAGGGTTCCAACCTTTCAGGGGTTAGGCGCAACTTCACTCCTAATTCTGGTTGGGGTCGCGATTGACACGGCGAAACAAATTCAAACTTACGTCATCTCCCAGAGATACGAAGGAATGGTGAAACAGTAGTGGCTCGACTCATCTTTCTAGGCCCACCCGGAGCAGGCAAAGGTACCCAGGCAATGGTCTTGGCTTCCCTTAAACAGATCCCTCATATTTCCACAGGCGAAATTTTACGAGCGGCGGTTGCTGGGCAGACAATCCTAGGAGTCAAAGCCAAGGGATACATGGATCGGGGAGAACTTGTTCCGGATCAGCTTGTGATTGACCTGATTCGAGAACGACTGGGAGAGTCGGATGCTGAGGCTGGCTGGATTCTAGACGGATACCCGCGTAATGTAGCCCAAGCCGACTCTCTAGCGGAATTAGTCACGGAACTGGGTCAGACCCTTGATCGCGTCGTCAATTTAGACGTTCCAGACGAAACCCTGGTAGAGCGTTTGTTGAGTCGCGGACGCAAGGACGATAGCGAGGAAGTGATTCGCCGTCGCTTAGAGGTTTACCGGGAGCAAACCGCACCCCTGATCAAATACTACGAAGCTCACCAGAATTTGACCACGGTTGACGGCGATCGCCCACTGGAAGAAGTCACGACTGCCCTAAAAGAGATTGTTTAGCACAAGACTTAATGAGTCGGCCCGCTCCCAATTTCTTAGCTGCGGTGGGTTCTACCCCTTGTTTTCTGATATGGTCACCTTCCTGATATGCAGAAAGCAAATTTAATGCTCTAAACTGGAAAAGATGGTGTAAACTCTCTTGACTCCAAAAATGTTTTGTTGTAACGGAGGAAAACAGTTTGTCTAAACAAGATTTGATTGAAATGGAAGGGACGGTGGTTGACTCCCTGCCGAATGCAATGTTTCGCGTCGATTTGGATAACGGCTTTAACGTTCTTGCTCATATTTCTGGCAAGATTCGTCGCAACTACATTAAGATTTTGCCGGGCGATCGCGTCAAGGTTGAACTTACGCCCTACGACTTGACCAAGGGCAGAATTACCTATCGCTTGCGAAACAAAAAATAAAAATGGTTTTAAAAGGCTGTAGCGAAATCTACCTTTGACAAAAACTATAAAAAATTGTTAGAATGTTGTGTTTGTTGCAGTGTTGCCAAGGTTAAGGCATGAAAGTTCGAGCGTCAGTCAAGAAGATTTGTGAAAAGTGCCGCGTCATCCGCCGTCGGGGTCGCGTGATGGTGATTTGTGAAAATCCCAAGCACAAACAGCGCCAAGGTTAGTTGGTAGACTTGCCTCAGAGGAAGGGGACTTCTAGGCAAGCAGGGTAATATCTACATCCTCAAGCAATTCAGTATAGGGAGAGAGAAGCGTGGCACGGATTGCCGGAGTAGACCTTCCCCGCGATAAGCGCGTTGAGATTGGTCTGACATACATTTACGGAATTGGACTCACCAGAGCAAAAGAAGTGATCGCCAAAACAGGCGTGAACCCGGATACTCGCGTTAGAGATTTGAGCGATGCGGATGTTTCGGCCCTTCGAGAAGCGGTCGAAAGTGGTTATCAAGTCGAAGGTGACTTACGACGATTTGACAACCTGAACGTCAAACGATTGATGGATATCGGCTGCTATCGCGGTCGTCGTCATCGTCTTGGCTTACCCGTTCGCGGACAACGAACTCGCACCAACGCCCGGACTCGTCGCGGTGGTCGTCGAACTGTGGCCGGTAAGAAGAAAGCGCCCGGTAAGAAATAAGTAGACTCCAGACTCTAGACCTGAGATTTTGGATTCGTCCAAAGTCCATCGTCTAGAGTCTAAAGTTCCTTCTCAGCACTCATTTAGAACCTTAGATCAGAGTTTAGACATGGCGAGACAACCAACCAGAAAGACTGGCCCCCGTAAGCAAAAGAAAAACGTCCCCAGCGGCGTGGCTTACATTTCATCAACGTTTAACAACACGATCGTCACCATCTCTGATACAGGTGGCGAAGTCATCTCGTGGGCCTCTGCTGGCTCCAGTGGATTCAAGGGTGCGAAGAAAGGAACGCCTTTTGCGGCTCAAACTGCGGCAGAAAGTGCAGCCCGTCGCGCAATGGATCAAGGAATGCGTCAGTTAGAAGTGATGGTCAGCGGGCCGGGAGCCGGTCGAGAGACCGCGATTCGGGCACTGCAAGGGGCAGGGTTAGAAATTACTCTGATTCGTGATATCACTCCGATTCCTCACAATGGCTGCCGTCCACCCAAGCGTCGTCGAGTCTAAGCGTTTGGGTTGTGTTTGCCAGCTATCCAGAAAAGGTTCGGGTTTGAGTCAAATGAGGGAAAGCCCTCACGATCAAGGAGAAGGGAGGTCACTCCGTGGCACAGTTTCAGGTTGAATGTGTAGAGTCCACAACGGACAAAGACCAGAGCCAGTACAGCAAGTTTATTTTAGAGACGCTAGAGCGGGGTCAAGGCACGACCGTTGGTAACGCTTTGCGGCGGGTTTTGCTGTCAAACCTGGAAGGAACCGCAGCAACGGCTGTTCGGATTGCGGGCGTTTCTCACGAGTTTGCCACCATTCCAGGGGTACGCGAGGATGTTCTAGACATTCTTCTCAACATGAAGAAGGTGGTCTTTAAGAGCTATTCTGCTCAACCTCAGATTGGTCGATTGCTGGTGCAAGGGCCTGCGACGGTGACGGCCGAGCAGTTCGATCTCCCGGCTGAGGTGGAGCTAGTCGATCCCGATCAATATATTGCAACGCTTTCGGCGGGTTCTACGCTGGAAATGGAGTTCAGAATTGAGAAAGGCAAAGGTTACCGAGCGGTTGACAAAAATCGTGAGGAAACCGCAGCGCTGGACTTTTTGCAGATTGATTCTGTGTTCATGCCCGTTCGGAAGGTGAATTACAGTGTTGAAGATGCGAGAGGCGGCGGTGCGACTGAGAAAGACCGTCTCCTGATGGAGATTTGGACAAATGGCAGCTTAACGCCTCAAGAAGCGTTGAGTCAGGCTGCTAACATCTTGGTTGATTTGTTCAATCCCCTTAAAGACATTCCTTCTGAACCTGCCGATGATGATTTCACTGGAGAGGACGGGCCAGAAAGTCAGATTCCGATCGAAGAGCTTCAACTCTCGGTTCGCGCTTACAACTGCTTGAAGCGGGCGCAAATTAACTCAGTTGCTGACCTGCTCGACTACAGCCAGGAAGACCTGCTTGAAATAAAGAATTTCGGGCAAAAGTCGGCCGAAGAAGTGGTCGAAGCCTTACAGCAACGGTTAGGAATTACTCTGCCTCAAGAGAAATCCCAAAAGTCCAACTAAAATCCGTTTTGAGTTCTGGGTTGAGTCATTAGCCTGGAACTTAGAATTTGGAACGAAGTCCCTCTACTTATAAACTTGTTATGCGTCATCGTTGCAGAGTTCCCATGCTTGGAAAACCTGCGGATCAGCGTAAAGCGCTCTTGCGATCGCTTACCACTGAACTGATCCGCAACGGTCGAATCAAGACGACCAAAGTTCGCGCCAAGGCCATGCGCCCTGAAGTCGAAAAGATGATTACCCTCGCTAAAGACGGTTCCCTCTCGGCCCGTCGTCAAGCCATGGGATACATCTTCGACAAACAACTGGTTCACGCCCTGTTTGAGCAAGCTCCAGAACGGTACGCCGATCGCCAAGGTGGCTACACCCGGATTATCCGAACTGTTCCCCGACGCGGCGACAACGCAGAAATGGCGTACATCGAATTGACTTAACCTCATGCTCGCTGCTCAACCCCAACCAACTCAACGCATTGCCTTAGTTATTCAATACTTGGGCACTCGTTTTCATGGGTGGCAGCGTCAGCCGAATCAGCGAACCGTTCAGGAAGAAATTGAGACGGCGCTGCGATCGGTTCTTAACCGCCCAGTGGTGATTCACGCAGCAGGAAGAACTGATACAGGCGTTCACGCAGCCGCCCAAGTCGTCCATTTTGATGCCGAAACTCTGATTCCGGCTCATCGTTGGGCAGATGTTTTAAATTCTCGTTTGCCTGACGATATTCTGATTCGCGCCTCGACTTCAGTTCATTCGACCTGGCACGCTCGATTTTCTGCGGTGTGGAGACGTTACCGTTACACGCTATTTACGGATGCCCGTCCCAATCTGTTTGTCGCGCCTTACGCTTGGCACTATTACTATGAGCCGTTGGATGAGACGCTGATTCAGAAGGCGCTGAATCCGATGCTGGGTCGGCACCATTTGGCAGCCTTTCATCGTGCGGGATCGAGTCGTCCGCATTCCTGGGTGGATGTTCAGGCGGCAGAGTGTCAGCGTCAGGGAGCCTTTTTGTACATTGAAGTTCAGGCCAGCGGCTTTTTGTATGGAATGATGCGGCTGTTGGTGGGATTGCTGGTGCAGGTGGGGCGAGGAGAGCGATCGCCCGATGACTTCACCCAACTCTGGACGGCGGAACGTCGAGAAGAAGTGAAATACGCTGCCCCGTCTCAAGGCTTGTGTTTGTTGAGGGTTGGCTATCCTGATTCGCCCTTCTCGCCCGATGTTTGGTTTGATAGCCAGCCGAGGCTAGTTCTGCCAAGTCCGACCGATTCAGAGTATTGCTTGAGTTAGCTCGATCGCAAATTTTTACAAGACTGAAGAAATCATGGAAAAGACCTATCTCCCTCCTGTCGATTCTCTAGAACGCAATTGGTACGTCATTGATGCAGCCAATCAGCGCTTGGGACGACTCTCCACTGAAATCGCGATGATTTTACGCGGTAAGAACAAGCCTACTTATACCCCTTCGATGGATACAGGCGATTTTGTAATCGTCATCAATGCTGAGAAAGTGGATGTGACCGGGAAAAAACGCTTTCAGAAGATCTATCGCCGCAACTCTGGGCGTCCTGGTGGAATGAAAACCGAGACGTTTGACAAACTGCAAGCTCGAATTCCAGAGCGAATCATCGAACATGCGGTGAAAGGAATGCTGCCCAAAAATTCTCTGGGTCGCCAACTATTCACCAAGCTGAAAGTTTATGCGGGAGCGGCTCATCCCCATGCCGCCCAACAGCCTCAAGTTCTACAAATCAATACCATTCCCGGAGAAGATAGCTAATGCAAGCCACTGAAGGTCGTGTCGTTTATCTTGGCACAGGTCGCCGTAAGTCTGCGGTGGCCAGAGTTCGTCTGGTTCCGGGTGATGGAACGCTGACAGTGAACGGTAAAGCTGGAGATCTGTATCTTCAATTCAATCCTGAGTATATTTCAGCGGCAAAGGCTCCCTTGGAAACCTTGGGACTCGAAGGTGAGTATGACATTCTCGTGAATGCTCACGGGGGCGGATTGACGGGACAAGCGGATGCGATTCGTCTCGGTGTGGCTCGTGCCCTGTGTCAGCTTGACCCTGAAAACCGTAAGCCTTTGAAGACGGAAGGCTACCTGACTCGTGATCCCCGTGCCAAAGAGCGGAAGAAATACGGTCTGCGGAAAGCGCGTAAGGCTCCTCAGTTCTCGAAACGGTAGGAAGCTGGCTCACAGCAGATTGCTAAAAGCTAAAATAGATCTAGAAAGATTGGAGAAATTTCGATGCCCAAACCTGACATTCATCCCAAGTGGTACCCAGAGGCGAAAGTCTACTGTAATGGCGAAGTCGTCATGACCATCGGTTCCACCAAGCCCGAACTGCATGTTGACGTGTGGTCTGGCAATCACCCATTCTTTACCGGGACGCAAAAGATTATTGATACCGAGGGTCGTGTGGAACGATTCTTGCGGAAGTATGGCATGACGGACGACTCAGCCGGACAAGCAAAGTAGCCAAGCTAGGCGGTTTGGATTTTAGAGTTTGGATTGATGTCCGACTTCTGGATTCAATCTCTCCGACGATCGCCCCAACTGATCGTGGAGCCTAGTTAACCCCTACTTTTTTCTGGTCTCATGGCTGAATCTTATTTAATTGACAAGCTGAATTCCGTTGAGCAAACTTTTAATGAGTTGACTCGGCGGATGAGTGATCCTGACATCGCTAAAAATCCGGCTGAGTTTCAAGAAGTGGCAAAGGCGCGATCGTCTCTAGAGACAGTCGTCAATACTTATGAAGCCTGGCGCAAAACTCAGCAGGATCTGGCCGACGCTCGGCAAATTGTTAAAGAGTCGGGCAGCGATCAGGAGTTGCAGCAAATGGCTGCGATGGAAGCTGAAGAGCTTCAGCAAAGCCTCAATGATTTGGAAACTCGACTGAAAGTGATGCTGCTGCCCAGCGATCCGAATGATGACCGAAACATCATGTTGGAAATTCGAGCGGGGACAGGTGGCGATGAGGCGAGTATTTGGGCGGGTGATTTGCTGCGGATGTATTCTCGTTATGCGGAGACGAAGCGCTGGAAAGTGAAGCTGGTCAGTGAGTCTCTGGCAGACATGGGCGGCTTTAAGGAAGCGGTTCTGGAGATTCAGGGCGATCGCGTCTACAGCGAACTGAAATTTGAGGCGGGAGTTCACCGAGTCCAGCGAGTTCCTTTAACCGAAGCATCGGGACGAGTTCACACTTCGACGGCGACGGTCGCGGTGATGCCGGAAGTAGACGAAGTGGAAGTTCACATTGACCCCAAAGATATTGAATTGACGACAGCGCGATCGGGCGGTGCGGGTGGTCAGAACGTCAACAAAGTAGAAACCGCCGTTGATTTACGACACAAGCCAACGGGGATTCGGATTTTTTGCACTGAGGAACGATCGCAACTGCAAAACCGCGAACGAGCGATGCAGATTCTCCGAGCCAAACTGTATGAACTGAAGCTGCAAGAACAGCAAGAGGCAGTGACTTCGCTGCGGATGTCTCAGGTGGGAACGGGATCGCGATCGGAAAAGATTCGTACCTACAACTACAAAGATAGTCGCGTCACAGATCACCGTTTGGGCAAAAACTTTTCGCTGCCGCCTGTGTTGGAGGGCGACCTGGAAGAGTTGATTCAAAGCTGCATTTCTCAAGACCAGCAAGAGCGACTAGAAGTCTTGGCAGCAGAGAGTGGAAACCAAGCAGCGGTGAGTTGATGGTTCAAATTACTGCCATCACTGATGCCATTACGACTTTAGCCGAAGCTGAAAATCAGTTTGGGTTGAGGCGGACTGAAGATGAGCAGTTCTTTAAAGAGTGGATTGAAGGGTTACCTGATCTGACGGATGTCGATCGGGAAGTTTTGGACACGCTTCGACGAAGATATGTGTATCACTGTACTGATGGCGACTTATTAGAAGGGACTGTCTCTTTGCTGATGGCTTCGCCACTTTTGGCTGTAGCAGGATTTTATAATCCGCCGTTTAAGGTGAAAGCAGAGCCAACGGTTCAAATCACGTTATACCAAATCAACTAGAGATAGATACAGATAGGGCATTCATGATGAATGGATATTGTGTCACAGCAGCAATCCAATCCGGTGTCAGATAGCCCAACACTTCGCGCAGTGCTGTCCTCAACTCATCTAGGGTGGCAAAGATTTCTCCTTTGAAATCCAGCTTCAAATCTTCCCACAGACGCTCAATCGGATTGAGTTCCGGACTGTGAGGGGGCTGATAAAGTAAGACAATGTTCTCCGGGATGCAAAGCTTGTGGCTGGAATGAGCGGGAGCTTGATCGACTTGAATCACATTCAGGACATGGGGATACGCTTGGGCAACTAGGTCTAAAAACACCTCAAAACAAGCGGTATCGAGATGGGAAAATTCGTAGAAGAACGACTCACCGGTACTGGGGGCAACCACCCCATATAGCCAAATTGCTTCTCTGGGCCACTGCACCGGCTGTGCCGGTTTGACACCCAGGGCGGTGATGCGTTTGCCTAATGTGGTCAGTAATCCCAGGCGGGTTTCATCTTAACACCAATATTTCAACGGGCGGATTCTCCCATCCTCCTCCAAAATATCGCTCAGTTCAGCCCCTAAGATCTTTTAAAAAAGTCCACTTTTTGCGGGTCTTGCTCAGTGCTGATGGGTCGAGGTCGCTTCGGTTTTGCCCCAAGTCGATAGCAAACATGCTTATGGATGCCTTCATAGGTGATCTCATGATCGTACTCAGTCTTCAGCCACTCTTGGATTTCGCCGTAGCTACTGAACCCGACTGGACTGGACAGTCGCTCTATTAAGACTGCTTGAGCTGCCTCCGGGATTTGACAGGTTCGACCGATTGGGACTTCACGGGTTAACAGTTCCTCCATGCCGCCATGATCGTATTTACTCAACCAACGCTGTAGCGTAATGCGCCCTCGTCCTAGCAGTTCGGCGGCGTGAGTCACCGATTTGGCTTGACCACTTTGCAGAAGATACAGTAGTTGAATCCGTTCTTTACTGCGAGCATGGCACTGAGTGTGCATGAGATTTTTGAGGTGCCATCTTGTTAGCCTCTTAACTTGACTACATTATATCTGTATCATTAGTTGGACGGTTTGGTATTAGATGATGGTGAAGAGGTTTTGCGGGGGCGGATCGATGTCTTGGTGATGCAAAACCAGTTCTGGGTTGTAATTTTAGAATCCAAGAAAACGACTCTTGCTGTCTTGGCTGCTTTACCTCAAGCGCTGACCTATCTCATGGCAAGTCCCCATCCTGATCAACCTGGCTTTGGCATGATTACGAATGGAGATGACATTCTTTTTGTGAAGTTGGCTCAGGGTAAAGTTTCTCAATATTCGCTTTCGCGAGTGTTCGCGCCCTTCACCTCAGCTAGAGAGCTTTACAATGCAACGCGGGTGCTAAAGCGGATTGGTCAGGTTATTACTCAGAAATAGTATTAGCCTTTGACTAACCATCTAACTGTTAAGAGGAATAATTTTATAGTCCATCAACAAGGGAAGCTAAATGTTGAGCAACTTCTTAAATCGTTCGTCATTTCTAATGAAGTCAAAGTCTGAATCAGTTTGTGCCATTGTTCTATATTTACCATCAGGAGTAAGTTTAGTTGCTTCTTTCAGGCTTTCAACTGCCAGTTCAACTTCATTTTGTAGCGAAAGATAACACGCTTTGTTATACCAAGCTCTAGCATAGTTAGGTTTGATTTCGATAGCCTTCTCACATGACAGGATTGCTTCTTTAGGCTGCTCTGACCATCTAAGAGCAGAACCTCTCTCGACCCATGCAGAATAGTGATCAGGGTCAATTTGAATAACTTTTTCATGAGCAATAATTGCTTCTTTGTATCGTCTCAATCTTCTCAATGCCTTCCCTTTACCAAACCAAGCATCAAGGTAGTCAGGTCTCATTTGATTGGCTTTTTCATAAGAAGCAAGTGCGTCATCATACCGAGACTCAAAGTAGAAAGCTTGTCCCTGCTTTATGTAATCTTCTGCTGTAAACAACTGCGGAATTGCAGAGTCCAGAAGATTAAGCTGCGTGGTGAGCCTTTGAAGTTTCTGTTGTCGCTTGGGTGTGCTTTGAGATTCTTCAAAACTGAGTGTTTGTTGCATTGGTGGCAGTATTCCTGAAAGTTGATGTAAAAGCTCCTCTCTAAATTTCTCGCCATCAACCCTTATTTGCGACATCTTGCTATGGAAGTCTAGCTTCATTTCCTCAAAATCTTTACTAAATGCTTCTTTTCGATTATTAATTTCTGACCTCACTCCATTGCCTAGTTGCATTTCTACTGCTTGCTCAATTTTTTCTTCTTTTAATTGCTCTGCCACTTTTTGGTCAAGCTTTTTATCGATTTGTTCGTTGAATTGCTTTTCCAACTGATTCTCTAGATCGCTCACTATGCGTTGGCGAAATGTCCACAGTACACCAGCCGTTATGGTGAGACAGGGCAAACGCATAAAAAAATTGGGTGACTACCCTGCAAGGCTTCCAGACCTCATGGGCAAAAATGCTTAGAGGCTGAAATCCTCAATCTGAAAGGATCAAGAATTTTCATGCGTTTGCCCTGTTATGGTGAGAGCAATGGATAGTATTCCAAACGCTTTGTCAACCTCTTGTCGGGCGACTCTATACGCTTCCAACCGAATGTTCTCAAATTGAACTTTTTCAAGCTCTTTATCTTGCTTAGGTAAAGTTGTAGAACTGGGTGTTAGTTGCCGAGGTGAGAAAATTGGCTTAGGTTGAGCGATCGTAGTACTAGCAGACAGCAAGCAGATTGAGACTGTCAAAGCGAACCGGGGTTGAATTCTCGTATCAACTTATACCAAATCAACCAACAAATGATACTCATAAAAAATCAGTTAATTAACCGATTTCTATCTCTCAGATTTGAAAAAACCCCATCAGGGAAGCCGTTTCAAAGTCCCCCAAAATGGGGGATTTAGGGGGCGAGGATCTGTATCAGTAACTAGTGAATTTGGTATTAGTGAGCAACTAATAGACCTGGTTGCCTGACAGAAGTAGGTGAAACCCAACAAACACGAGGAAATTAGTG
>NZ_JBJPHU010000172.1:0-10517 GCF_052939515.1 Phormidesmis sp. 146-33 | reverse complement strand
AGGGGGCTGAAGCCGATTGAAACGAAGCGAGTCACTCTCATCGAACTGACGTTATTTAGTTCGTGATCATTGGGAAGCCCCATCCGCCTATGCAGTGGGGAGGATGTCAATTAGGAGTAGCCCTGTGTGACGCTGGGTAACCCCATGACCGATCGATACTTGGCTTCGATTTGAGCGACCGAGGGAGCCTGGCGTTTGGTACTCCATTCGCTGCGATCGAACAAATTTTGTCTCAATTCGTTGACGTTGACGTTGCACATTTCGCCATCTTTGACAATTAGATTCCCATTCACCCAGGCGTGTGCGACAGCGTTGACTGGACGACCTAAAACTAGTAACCCAATTGGATCAGTTCGCGGTAACAACGATAGACTCATCAAGTCATACAACACTAAATCTGCTTTCTTGCCAACGGTTAGCGATCCCATGTCGTCGGCTAGATTTAAACCTTTCGCACCGCCTAACGCGGCCATTGCGATCGCTTCCCTCGGCGTGATCCAATGGTGATAATCCAGGTCAGTCACATTGTGCAAAATTGAGCCGACTTTGATCGCTTCTAACAAGTCTTGCGAATCGTTGCTGGCGGAGCCGTCACAGCCGATCGCGACATTCACCCCCGCCTGACGATATTTGAGAATGGGAGCGATGCCACTGCCCAGACGCAAGTTACTCAGCGGATTGTGAACCACGGTCGATTGCGTAGCGGCCATGATTTCAATATCGGCATCGTCTAGCCAAACGCAGTGAGCCAGTGAGGTGCGAGGACTGAGATAGCCAATTTTTTTCAGATGTTCAACCGCGCTACAGCCATACTTTTCTTGAGCGAGAAGCTGCTGCGCTTTGGTTTCGAGTAGGTGGGCGTGACGACAAAGATTGTAGCGATCGCTCAACTCAATACAGCCCTCAAACAACGCATCCGAACAAAGCTGGGTGCCCGTGGGTGCGACGAGAATATTGACCCCCTGATCCGGGCGGTGAAACTGCGTCACGGCTTCTTGCATCAAGGCCAAAGTCGCCTCCGTCGGTCGCACATAGGTCTCGCGTTCTGACTCACCGCCCCCCGTGGGAATGCCGCTCGACATCGCCTCATCCTGAATCAGCGGGGCCACAAATGCCCGAATTCCAACCTGACGATAAGCCCGAACCGCAGCCGCAATCGTCTCCAACTCCTTCCCCGGAATCAACACTAAATGATCGACAACGCTCGTTCCCCCAGTCAGCAAGGTTTCGACGGCGGTGCCCACGGCGCTCAGATAGGCTTGCTCAGGATCGAGTGGTGAGAAGTCATACAGTTCGGCTAACCAAAGCTCTAACGGTGTGGGAGGAATGATCCCCCGTTGCCACATTTCTGAAGAGTGGGTGTGAGCATTGACAAAGCCAGGAAGGAGTAATTTGTTGCGCCCGTCGATCAGGGTGCCGATCGGTTCAAGGTGAGGCGCGATCGTTTGAATGCGATCGTTTTCAATGTGAATATCCGTCGTCTCATAGCCTTGATCAACTGGGATCAGAGCGTTTTGAATGGTAAAAGTCATGCAGGGAAGGAGGTGAGGAGGGAGGAGGTGTCGAATGTAGCTCGTGAATAGTTTGTACTTGAGAACGATCGGGCATCCGCTATGTCTGCTACCGTTCCTGGTCAGCGGCGGCAGATCACCTTTGTATCACCAACAAGATCTTGATACCGTCCGCTGCACCAAGGTTGTTAGCCTGCGTCAAAGGGGTAACTTTGCAATGCGATTTACCCACTCCTCTGCACTGGATGCTGCCCAAACTAGCAGCAATTCCTCAATGACAACTTCAATCGATAGTTTTCTCGAAACGATGATAACTCCTGAGCTTTGACTGCTGGTAATAAACGTGGCGAACTCCAATGGCATCGTTCTGCGATCATGACTGACGAGAATACGCCCTTGTTCTGCTGCGATTGCCAACACTTCTGGATCTTTAACACCTTCCAATCCAGCAGCAAAAGCGGTTTGAAAATCAATTGTAGGTTCTCGCCGTAAAACACCCGTTACAATCGCCTGATTCAAATCAGCATCAGCCTGATAACGTATGGTCACAATTCTACCTGCCGCTTCGCTGCCTTCGCTGCCATAAGCTTGTTATACAAAACAGGATCAGTGGTTTGTAGCGGCTGGGACATAGCGTCAAACGCCTCCTCCTCTGCTGCCAAGTAAGCGTCAATCTCAGTACGATTGGCAAGATAGAAGGCGATCGCACCATAAACCTGCTCAAGGGTTAACAACGGAAAAGACTGAACAATACTTTCAGGTGATAACCCTTTCTGGAAAACGTAGACAATCGAGTCAAGAGAAATCCGAGTTCCTTCTACCCAGTAACTCTCGTTTCGGTACTCTACATAAGATTTTGGTGCTAAGACTGACATAGATTGGCTTTGACTCAACTATCTAGATCATAGATGAACCTGACAAAGTTGACGATGACGTTTATCCGGCTTTAGGGCATATTTTAGTTTGCCTCCAATGACTTAGAGAATAAGCAAATCCACTCTTTAAAGGTCATACACAAGCTTTCCCTCAAGCTGAATAGCCTCAACCTTGGACTTCAAAAGAGACTCGAAAGAGTTTTCTCCTTCTAAAAGAAGAACAAGTTCTTTTAAGGTAAAAAGCACAATAATTTTCTGATTAAGTGCCTTCTGAATATTAATGATTGCTGCATCAGTATAACCAGAAGCTGAGATAAAGATACCGCGAACATCAGTCCTCTCAAAAAGGCGCATGACATGCTGTGCAACATCACCGGGACTCAAAGCTTCTTTCCACCACTTCATTTCAACAAGATAAAGATGGCTGTTCACCTCAATAGCTCCATCAACTTGCTGAATTACTCCTTCATTGTTTTCACCTTTTATAGTGAAAGATTCTCTGATCAAAATTCCCTCACTCTCAAACAGGCTATTCAAAATTCCTTCTAGTTGCTTCCCTCGCTTCTTGGTGTCACTCTCCTGATAAAGAACGATTAATTCAGATCGAATAGCTTGCCGCTTTTGTCGCTTTTGTCTGAGTTTTTCAAGTCTAGCTTCTTCCTCTAGTTGTCGTTTCTTTTTCTCCTGCTCAAGTTGAGATTCATAATTCTGCTGTAATCTTGTGAAAGAATCCTTAACATTTACGAATTCTCTAGCTTTAGCTACCAACCCCATCGCCTCTATCTGATCGTTAGCCCAACATCTAGAGAAATCATTAAACTCAGTGACTCTTTTTACAATTTCTCTTCTTTCACGAAGCGCAACATCACCAGCATCATTAATTCTTACCAATACGGTTCGAGTGATGTCGTATTTATTGATGCTGCTTGCATCCTTCTGAAGCTTTTCACTCAGGTCTGCCAAAAATCTCTGATGAACTCCAGCACTAGAGAAAAAAATTAGAACATCTTTTTTACTTTTGCAGAGCCTTGGGATAGTATCTACAAGCAGATTTAGAAAATCAGGTGGAAAATGAAAGACTTGACCGCTCATGCTTGAAGGTGTGACGAAGGGTAAAAAGGTTTATCTAGCTTTGATTAAGAAATCAAAGACTATACCAGTATTAATTATATCCTCACCAATTAAATACCCGCAAAAGCAAGTGTCTATGGCTAATTGGATTTGTGAAATTCCATCGCCATCCTTAACCACCTAACTTCGACAGTCTAGATCCAGTGCTATGTAGCATGGAACATTTGCAAGCACACCTGAAGTACTGCCTTACAGGTAACCCAGTAGGCTAACAAACCGATGAGCGATTAGCAGCCAACTCAGTATTCTGCCAAAACGGTAACTTTTATTCTCGGCGATCGCGGATTTTTTGTAGCCACAGCTTAGGGCTGTCTCCGGGGCGGTACTTGAAGTTGGCGATCGACCACAGTAATGGAATTCCGCCGACTTTGACGCTCATCACCAAATGCAGAATCAAACAGCCGAGCAGCGTTGCCCAAGCAACTAAATGCAGCAGATACGCAACGTGGTCTAGTTCTCCCGATGGTAGCCACGATTCTTGCATCATTAGCCCCGTGCCGACTGCAAACAGTGACGCGAGAATCATGATTGTATTGGTGATGCGATGTAGCGTGTACCACCAGATTGGCGTGTTGACCTGTTTGAGTTTGACTAGAGAATCTTTTTGGATCAGGCGACGATAGCCAATCACAACACTGTAGAGAATAAAGAGCGGCGTAAACAACCAGAATATTCTGCCAAAGGTGCCATGAATGCCGATAATGTCGTTGACTCGCGGCAGGGGCAATTTGCCAAACCGACCATCAAACGTGTCATAGACCCAAAATCCGGTGAGCAAGGCAAACAAAGCAATCAGCGCATTAATGCCATGAAGGACACGCAACAGTGAGGGTTGATAGGGCGCTTTCTTTGAGTTGCCTGCAAGGGGCTGCTGTGTCATCGTCAGTTCCTCTTTAACTGCAATCCCAGTTTTGCATAACGGTTCAGATCAGTCTTTCACGATTCTTAAGGTGATGAAAAGATTATGTCAGCCCCGTTCTGTTGAGAAATACGATAACTTGTTTGCAATCTGCGCTGTTTGAGGACTGCATCATGACGATCGTCAAAGTAGGCATCAATGGGTTTGGTCGCATTGGTCGGCTCGTATTTCGGGCGGGAATTGATCATCCCAACATTCAATTTGTCGGCATCAATGACCTGGTTCCCCCAGACAATTTGGCTTATCTGCTCAAGTATGATTCGACTCACGGCACGTTTGATGGCACCGTCGAAGCCAAAGAAGATGGCATTGTCGTGAATGGAAAATTCATCTCCTGTACGGCTATTCGCAATCCCGCAGATCTCCCCTGGGGCAAAGATGGTGCTGATTATGTGGTCGAGTCTACAGGCTTATTTACCGACTTTGAAGGCGCGTCTAATCACCTCAAGGCGGGGGCAAAACGAGTGATTATTTCTGCGCCCACGAAGGAACCCGATCGCGTCAAAACTCTGTTGATGGGGGTCAATCATGACCAGTTTGATCCTGAGAAAGATACGATCGTCTCAAATGCAAGCTGTACGACGAATTGTTTGGCTCCGGTGGCTAAGGTGATCAACGACAATTTTGGTCTGACAGAAGGGCTGATGACGACGGTTCACGCGATGACAGCAACGCAGCCTACGGTCGATGGCCCCAGCAAAAAAGATTGGCGAGGCGGACGGGGAGCCGCTCAAAATATTATTCCTGCCTCGACGGGAGCCGCAAAAGCAGTCACTCTGGTACTTCCAGAACTCAAGGGAAAGCTGACGGGGATGGCGTTTCGCGTCCCGACTCCGGATGTTTCTGTCGTTGATCTGACCTTCAAAACGGAGAAGGCGACGAGCTATCAAGAAATTTGTGCGGCGATGAAGGCGGCTTCGGAAGGCGACCTCAAGGATATTTTGGGCTACACCGATGAGGAAGTGGTTTCGACTGATTTTCAGGGCGATCCCCACTCCAGTATTTTTGATGCGGGGGCGGGCATGGAGTTAAATTCAAACTTCTTCAAGGTCGTCTCCTGGTATGACAATGAGTGGGGCTACTCGAAGCGGGTGATCGATCTGATGGTGGCGATGGCCAAGAAGGAAGGGATTCTTTAAGAAGGGAGGAGGGAGGAGGGAGGAGGGAGGAGGGGGCTAGTGGACTGTCAGCTTTGATTTGAGGGGTTGTCGAAATCTGGAACATCGTTTTAACGCATGTTTTGAGAACTGCCAACCCCTCATTTCAACCTTGACAGACTACTAGGTTGGTTCTTGGGTTGGGGCGATCGTTCCCTTTTCGTTGGACAAACGCCAGAGAATTAGGAGTCCGATCACGCCGCTTAATCCCAGAAATAGCCAGAAAGTTCGGGTGACTTCGCTGGTCTGATCTAGTGCCCAACCGCCGAGAATTGGCCCGACAAAGTAGCCGATCGCCCAACATTGAGCGCTGATTCCGGTGTAAATTCCTCGAAGCGATGGGGGGGCGAGTTGTGAGAGTAAGGCGGCGGCAAAGGGTCGATAGAGGATGGTGGCGATCGCTAATACGCCCAACGCTCCGATTTGAACAGGAGGCTGCACCGATGCTAATCCGCCCATCAACCATACGAGACCAAATCCCCCACTCCACAAACCCATCGAAACGGCGAGCGCGCGAATGTTGCCCAAAGGGGCGAAGAGGTGAGCGATCGGAATCTGCAAAACGGCTCCCAATCCGATGTACCACCAGGTAAACGAACTGGCAATATTCGCGGTAGACGATTTGAGCAAAAAGTTGGTGAAGTAAAGCGGCAAGGCCACATTCACTAAAGCGATGTAAGTGGTGAAGAGGATGTTGGCAGCGACGAAGATTCTCAAGGCTTTGTCTTGGAGCGCGATCAACCAGCCTTCTGAATGTTCTCCAGGTTTCTCTCTCGTTTCGGTAATGCCTAACTGAATCAAAATCAAAAAGCCGACAAACAACAAGCTGGTGAATAGGAAGAGAAATCGCGGTTGCTTGACTAAAGCTAATAACAATCCGCCGCCCAAAATGCCGACTCCGACACCGAGATTATCTGTCACGCCCAACATTGCGAAGGCTTGCGATCGCTGCTCTGGTTCGGTCATATCCATCACGGCGGCATCGGCGGCTGTCCAATAAAACCCCATACTCAACCCCAACAGCAAGTTTGCGACAATCAGCATCGGCAGCGTTTGAGTGAAGGCGAGGGCGATCGCGGCCAAAATTGATAAACTCGCCGATAAAAGCAATGTTCCCCGCCGGCCTGTTTGTGAATCTGATAGGGCACCGCCCAAAAAATTCCCCACCACTCCAGAAATTGAGGAACTGGCCAGCCCGATTCCAACTGAGGTGGCAGACAAACCGACCTGATTAACAAAGACGATCGGCACATAAAACTGAAGTAGCCCTTGCCCGACTTGAAAGAGTCCTCGTGCCGCAGACTGCACCCAAACTTGACGTTTAAACCTTGGCAGCAAAGACAACATAGAATCAAAATAAGCAATGGTGAGCGTGTGAGATGGCTAACCCGTTTCCTGGTATGAACCCTTATTTAGAGCAACCCGAACTGTGGCACCAGGTTCATAATCGGCTAATTGTAGCCATCGCAGACGATCTCACGCCTCAAATTGCCCCCCAATATCGCGTGTCGATCGAGGAACGAGTTTATTCCAGTGTTGATGATCTTCTGTTGGTGGGAATTGCAGATGTTGCGGTGAGCGATCGTCAAAATTCTGGAACACCGTTAGCAACGGTAAAAAGCACCGAACCCAACAAAGTGAAAGTTCCCATTATCGAATTTTGATCAGCCGCAGTGTAGACAGACCGGATGCAGACTTGTATACCTTTGATCTGAGAACCTCGATCCCGGCAATTCCGATTCCTCTACGAGCGAGAGAACCCGAACCCATCATTGACTTGCAAAAGCTGCTGAATGAGATTTACGATCGGGCCCGATTTGATTTAGCGATCGACTATTCTCAGCCGCTCAAACCTGCCCTTTCTCCTCACGATCAGGACTGGGTGACGGAGATTCTAAAGCAAGGCTAAAAAAGCAGGATTTATCAGCGTTAAAAAGCAACGTCTTCGTCATCTTCTGCGATCGCGGCTAAGGGAAACTTTGCTTTGAGGGCAGGAATCACTGGGCAGGGAGGACGATCGCTCAAGTTCTCTGGTTTGCTCCAGGCAAAGGGGGCTTGTTTGGCGGCTGACATCCACAGCAGGCGTTTGGCTCGTGTCATCGCCACATAGAGAAGACGAAATTCTTCGGCGGTTTTGAGGTGTCCGGCGCGTTCCCAGGCGGTGAAAACATCGGGAATTTCTTGTTGATGAACGATCGCTCGAATCTGAGCGCGGGCCACTTCTGACAGGGTGAAGTCGCCAATAAACTTGGCTTGCGGCGGCACATACAAACTGCCGGGGATCATGTTCTCATGCAAAAAGGGAATGAAGACGTAATCCCAGTCCAGTCCTTTTGCTTTGTGCATCGTGATCACCGTAAGCTGGCTGGCGCGCACATAGCGATCGTCTTCTTCCGCTTCGACTGGCTCAAATCGTTCTGAACTGACAATCTCTGATAAGACTTCTAAAACTGCGCCCAAAGAATTTTCAGTAGCTTGTTGGAGAATGCGATCGGACAGCTTATTCGCCGTCGCCAACTCGGTCTGGTCGTAAATCAGGGTGTACGCCAAAAAAGAAATCAGTTGATAAATCGGCAGTTCTAATCTGGCGCGGAGCAGACTCACACAATAACGGCTCGCTTCCTTAACGGCGGGCGCTTGCGGAGGGTCGAGCGGTGCGGGATACAAAAACTGTTCGGGAAAGGTGACTAACGCATTCAAATCTTGATTGGGGATCAGCCGACGACTGACCAAAACCGTGAGCGCCGCTTTGAGATTGTCTGGCGAATGGGGGCGATCGAGAAACTGCAACAACGCCAGCATTTCAGCCGGAATATGAGACTGGCGATCGCGCTGTCCCACTTCAAACACCTTCAATTTTTCACCATGCCAGCGTTGAATCTGCTCCGCCACAAACCGCCCTTGATCATTGGTACGCACCAGAACGGCCGCTTGAGCATCGGGATTTTGAGTGAATAGGGTGAGCGATCGCTGTCCAATTAATTCAACCGTTTGATACACATCGTCCGGCGTGTAAATCTCTAGCCCCAATCCTTCGGGCAACGGATTCGCATCCGACTGAGGATCGTCAAACGCCACAGGATGAATTTTTTGAGGACGAAACGGAGACTCCAACGGAAGGCTTCCTTGACTTCTCTCCTCACTCCTCACTCCTCTCTCCTCTCTCCTTTCTCCTCTCTCCTCACTCTTCTGCCTCCCATTCACCCACTGCAACACAAAATTCGCCGCATCGATGATCACCTGACTACTGCGACCTGCTTGATTCATCTCAGCCAGTCGGTCTTCGTCGCTGCATTCTTCGCAAAATTGACGAAAGAAAGCCGGGTCGGCTGGCGTAAAAGTGGAATTGATCGCCTGATTGGGATCGCCCACTCTGACCAGGTTTTGTTGATTTGATTCGGGACGATCGGGATCAGCCGCGAGAATTTCTAACAATCGAGTCTGCAATGGGCTGGAATCTTGCGCCTCGTCTTCAAAGACCGCGAATACTTGTCTCTGCCAGCGATCGCGCACCGTCGGAGTTTCCAACACGCGCAGGGCACCGAGAATCATTTCGTCATAATCAATCAAATTTCTGGCCCGAAGCTGTGACTGATATTGTTCGTAGAGTCCGGCAGCAATTTCTAAAATTAAATAATGGTCAGAAGCACAATCGCGCAAATTCTGAGGCATCAATCCCGAACTTTTGGCTTCTCGAATCACGGTGTCTGCCAGAGCGGGTAACACTTCGGTACGAAGAACGGCCTGTCGTCGCAAGCGCTCAGTTTCTTCGCCATCAAACTGTCTGCCTTCGAGCAACTGCTGAAAAAGCTGCGGATGGTTGCCGATCCACTGTTCGACACTCGTGCGAATTAGCCGATGTCCTTGATTGGGCGTGACCAAAACGCTGTCTGGGTTAAGTCCCGAAAGCTCTGGGTAGCTGCGAGCGATCGACCACGCCAGCCCGTGCAACGTATGAACGACGAATCCGCCCTGGGGCAAAGAAAGCGTTTTTAAATGCTGTCGAATTTTGGTTTTGATATGGGCGGCCGCCGATCGAGTAAAAGTCACCACAACCAACTGACGGCGAGTATGAAGCTGATATCGAGCGATCGCAATGGCGGCTGCGACGGCCATCCCGGTAGACTTGCCCGATCCCGGAACTGCCGAAACTGCCAACCGCCCCCCTTGCCAGTCGGCGATTTCACGCTGTCCAGGGCGCAATCCAGTTCGCAATCGTTGAATCAGAGGGTCACGTCCGGTTGGGGGGTTGGGGCGATCAGCGAGCATATTAGCAATCAGTAGATAAAAATGTGAAGAAGATCAAGTGACCCTATCGCTATTTTGACAGGTCGATCGTCTTCAGTGGAGGATGGATCGAGTATCGCCCCCCAATGCCAAGGTGTTTCCCAAGATGTCTTTACAAAATTCTTCACTAACCAAAGATGACGCTCAGACCATTCTCAGGCAGTTTATCTGTGTCGATCGCCCGGCTGGATTGGACTCTGATTTGATCCGATCGGCGTTGTTGCGGGTTGTCAACCATTCTGACTATCAAATTTTTGGCATCTGCGCCGACAGCCTTGAGCAAGGCAAACAAACGCTCTCCAGTTATTTATCCGCCCTAAACTACGAAGCAATGCCCGACATCAGTGGCGTAATCGAGGGCGCTGTCTACATCAAACACAATCCCAAAACCGATCGCTCTCACGCCGAGCCCTATACCGGAGTGCATCGCGGCGTATTAGTCTCCTGCCAATCTGCCTACGATGGCGACGTAAATGAGACGTTTGGACACTTACCGATCGATCTCTTTGATCAGATTGATCAGAGTTGATCAGACTTGATCAGATTTGAGCTTTTTCAGCAGCCCTCACGCGGAAGTAAAACTAACGTCAGTTCGATAAACTTTTTCGCTTCGTTGCCAGGGGATTCGCCCCCTAAA
>NZ_JBJPHU010000171.1:0-10777 GCF_052939515.1 Phormidesmis sp. 146-33 | reverse complement strand
GAACCTTGGGGTTCCCGCCGCTTTGGGGCAATTCATCCCCTGATTCAGCAACGCCGCAGATAGAAAAGTGTTTTAACCTGGGCAGGTTTTGTTCCTATAGGCGCTAATTAATTTGCCGAGTTTATTTAATTTACGATCCCAAGCAGGGTTAGAAATCTCAAGGTCAATCAATCTGTGATCCCCAAATCTCTTTTGGAAGTTTGTCACTACCCGCAAGTTTTTCTTGTATTCGTCGTGCCAAATACACTGTTGTGGTCATCGCCATGTCACGATCGCCAGAGAGCTTGTATCCATTTTCCAAACGAATGCGACAAAAACGGCAAGGACATTGGATCGGCGATCGAAGACTCTGTGTTTAAAGTCCAACGTCTAAAGTCCAACGTCTAAAGTCCAATATCTTTTTCTAGATCCGTTGCCCAAGCATCATGCCCCGTTGGGTTTTCCAGGTTCATGACTTGAGGCCACCTTTATCGTAGAAGATGTTGGTAATGACAAGCTTAAAAAGAGGGGTGCTCAGAAGTTGCATATTCCTCGTCGCCTGTCCTTCATCCCTTTAGAGAGGTCTACATGATTGACATGTCCGAAACTGCGATCGATTCGATTCATGCCCGTGAAATTCTTGACTCACGAGGGCGACCGACGATCGAAGCCGAAGTCACGCTTCTCAATGGTGCGTTTGGGCTTGCCCAGGTTCCGAGTGGAGCGTCAACCGGAAGTTTTGAAGCTCACGAACTGCGCGATGATGACAAAAGTCGCTATGGGGGCAAAGGCGTTCTCAAGGCGGTACAAAATGTGGAAGAGACGATCGCGCCAGAGCTAATCGGGCTGGATGCGGTCGATCAAGAATTAGTCGATCGCGCCATGATTGCGCTGGATGGGTCGCCTAACAAGTCAAACTTGGGAGCCAATGCGATTTTGGCGGTGTCTCTAGCCACTGCAAAAGCCGGAGCCGAATCGGTAGGCTTGCCGCTCTATCGCTATCTGGGCGGGCCGCTGGCCAATCTGTTGCCCGTTCCCTTAATGAATGTGATCAATGGCGGTGCCCATGCCGACAACAATGTGGATTTTCAAGAATTCATGATTGTGCCGATCGGAGCCTCCTCCTTTAAAGAAGCGCTGCGCTGTGGGGCAGAAGTGTTTGCTTCGTTGAGTAAAGTGTTGCATGACAAAGGCTTGCTGACGGGCGTGGGTGACGAAGGCGGCTTTGCTCCTAATCTAGAATCAAATCAGGCGGCACTGGATTTGTTGATGATCGCGATCGAAAAGTCAGGCTACAAACCGGGCACCGAAGTTGCTTTGGCGTTAGACGTAGCCGCGAGTGAATTTTACAAAGACGGCAAGTACACCTACGATGGCACGGCTCACGATGCGCCTGTGTTTATCGATTATTTGGCGAGTCTGGTCGATCAGTATCCGATCGTTTCTATTGAAGATGGTTTGCATGAAGACGACTGGCAACACTGGCAACTGATGACCGAGAAAATTGGCGATCGCTGTCAGCTAGTGGGCGATGATTTGTTTGTCACCAACATCACTCGGTTGCAAAAAGGGATTGAACAAAAAGCAGCGAATTCTATTTTGATCAAACTGAATCAAATTGGATCACTAACAGAAACGCTACAAGCGATCGACTTGGCCACACGAAATAGTTTCCGATCGATCATCAGTCACCGCTCTGGAGAAACGGAAGATACGACGATCGCAGATCTAGCCGTGGCCACTCGTGCGGGACAAATCAAAACCGGATCGCTTTGTCGTAGTGAACGGGTCGCCAAATACAATCGTCTCTTACGAATCGAAGACGAATTGGGCGATCGAGCGATCTACGCAGGCAAAGTTGGCATGGGGCCAAAATCGTAACCAAACCGTTGATTAGAGAGCAGATGAGGCATGAGAAAGTTGATCTGTTTCATCTGTTGTCTAATTCTTGTTAATGTGGATTCGATGAAATCTTTCGCTACGGTGATTAATCTGGGCAGCCCCTTAAATCCCTCAATACTGGGGGACTTTGAACCAGAAATCTGATCTAAAAGTCCCCAAAGTTGGTGGGGCTACCGTGTATACATAAGTCGATTGATCTGTACTTGCCATAATCCTTCGCCCCCTAAATCCCCCAAATTTGGGGGACTTTGAACGCTGATCAGGGTTCTAAATTCTGGAAGTCTTTTTTGCTTAAAGTCCCCCAGAATGGGGGATTTAGGGGGCTGAAGCCGACTAGAACGAAGTGAGTATAGACTTGTGTATACACCGTAGCAAAGTTGGGGGGTGGGGGGCAGAAGCGCTGAACAACGCAGCAAAAAGACTGCATCGAATTGATGTCTTGTTAACGTGATCAGGATGGAGTGCTGAAGATTGCCTGACTTTTATTTAGTGCTGGATTTAGAAGCCACCTGTTGCGATCGTGAATCTATTCCCAGAGAGCAGATGGAGACGATCGAGATTGGGGCGGTGATGGTAGAGCGCAAGACATTGGAAGCGATCTCATCAAGTTACCCGCAGGGGGTCGCAGAATTTCAAACGTTCATTCGTCCGGTCACTCACCCTGGGCTGACGGAGTTTTGTACGCAGCTAACCTCAATTACTCAAGCAGATGTAGACAGTGCCCCAAAGTTTGAGGAAGCGATGGAAACCTTTGAGCAGTGGTTAGCCAATTATCCAAACTACTTGTTTTGCTCGTGGGGTAAGTTTGACCAACTTCAGATCAAAAAAGATTGTCGTCTCCATGAGATTCCATATCCCCTCGGTCGCAAACATTTTAATCTCAAGACTCGATTTGCTCGCAGTCAGCGTCTAAAGGATCGAGTCCCCATGCTGCAAGCGCTAGACCTGATTCAGAGTCCTTTAGAAGGAACGTTGCATCGCGGCATTGATGACGCTCGAAATCTTGTCAAACTGTTGCCCTACGCGCTGGGAGTGAAGGCGATCGAACCAGCGAACGATCGTACAGAAGCTTCTATTTAACGTGGCGCTACGTCAGTTTGATCAAGTTTTTTCGCTTCGCTGTTTGGCATATCTGCCCCTGACCCTCCAAGTTTGAAGGACTTTCAGACTAGATTTGCGGTGCAAAGTCTGTCACTTGTGGAGGATTTAGGGGCTGCTCGAATTGACAACCGCAGCGAGAGATTTCATCGACAAGGTGAATCTAAAGTTACTCGCTGCGTGATCTAACCAAACTAGTTTCTAAGAAACTTTGCTCAAGGTTTTGGTTGGCAACGCTTTGGGAGCCGAGTAAGCCGATCGTCCGCCTACCAACTTTTCATGCGTGATTGACTGAGCCAACACTCTTCGATACAGATCACTCAATTGGGCTGCAACGCCTGACCAGCTAAAGTTTCGTTGAACTCGCTCTGACGCTTGTTTTCTCAGCTTTTTGGCCCAGAGTTCGTCGGAGTGAATGCGCCTGATCGCGTCGGCAAAGGCTTCTACATTTTGAGCAGGCACGAGCAATCCAGTTTCTTCGGGGACGATCGAAAACTTCAAACCGCCCACCGCAGAAGCAACGACAGGAGTGCCACAGGCCATCGCCTCGATCGCCACCAATCCAAATGGCTCATAGTGACTGGGAATCACACACACATCGGCAGCCGTGTAATAGAGCGGCAAGCGATCGTGGCCCACTCGTCCGACAAACGTGGTTTGTTCTGAGAGTCCCAGACCTTCGACGATCGTTTCAATTCTCCGGCGTTCTTGTCCATCTGATTGAGTTGGGTCACTCCCGCCGACAATGACCAGATGGAGATTAGGATTTTCTTGCAGTTGAGCACAGGCGCGAACCAGCGTTTCGATCCCTTTGCGGGGATCAAATCTGCCGACATAGAGGGCGATCTGCTGGTCAGGCTTAAAGCCAAGCTGCGATCGTGCCTCTGATCTGGGGATCGCCTGAAAGTTTTCGATGTCGGTTCCACAGGGAATGACTTCGATGTGCCCCAGTTGAGAAACTAGCGTGCGTAAGGCTTCCTGCTCTTGGGGACTGGTGGCGACGATGCAATCTGATTGTTCTAAAATTTGTTGTTCAACCGCTAGACGAATGGGCGCGATCGCAGGTTGATTCTGCACCGCCTGATACTTAATGGCACCCAGTGAATGATACGTGTGAATTAGCTGCACGTTATGGGTTTTCTTCACTTCTAAACCCACCCAGGCAGACATCCAATAATTGGTGTGGATCAAAGGATAGTGATACTTGGCTTGATAAGTTTGAAACGCTTCGACGAATGCTGGCATGAACTCAAACAAACGATCGCGAGGTACAAATTCCTGCGGCCCAGCGACCAAGCGAATGGTTCGGCAATGGGGAGAATGTTGCACGATCGTTTCATCGTCTTCTCGCGTTTTGCGGGTAAACATATCGACCTGCCAGCCCAATTTTGCCAGCGCTTCTCCGACCTGCCGCACATAGACATTTTGCCCGCCTGCTTCTTCTTTACCGATATCGGCTGCTGGGTCGCCATGCTCCGAAATAAGTGCGATCGCCTGTCGGTTGGGCAACGCCGATCGTATCAAACCGTGGGATGTTGGGTTAGATGCCTTATCTTCTTTGAGAAGTACCATTCTTTTACCTCATTAGTTGGGTAGCATTTAGCAATCGATCTGCACCTGAAGACTGCTAAAAGCTACTGGCCGGGGATGTGTCTCGAACCGTGTCTTAGCTCATCGCTAACAGATTGGACAGTCGCTCGATCACAGTCAGCCGCTTGCCTAAAATTTGTCGATAGACGGCTTCATAGCCATCGGTCATTTTCTGAACGCTAAACTTATCAACAACATGCTGACGACAATCGGCGCGCTCGATCGTTTCAATTTGATTCAACGCTGCGATGCAGTCGTCTACGGTGTCACACAAAAAGCCCGTTTTACCGTGATCAATGACTTCGGGCGCAGATCCTAACCTCATACCAATGACCGGAGTCCCCGAAGCCATCGACTCGACCATGACTAAGCCAAATGGCTCACGCCAGGTAATCGGAAACAACGTCGCCACCGCATTGCCCATCAGCGTATTTTTTTGAACGTGATTCGCTTCGCCCAGATATTCAATCTGAGTGCCGTCAATGTGGGGTTTGAGTTCGGCTTCGTAGAAGTCTCGATCGACCACATCAATTTTGCCCGCCATCTTCAGCTTCCAGCCTGTGCGTTTGGCAATCTCGATCGCCACATGGGGCCCTTTTTCAGGAGACAGCCGTCCGAGAAAGGCTAGATAGGGCGGCTCACTCGGTTGAGCATAAAACTTATAGCTATCGACATCGATGCCGTTGTAGACCGTTGCAGCGCAGTTTAGCTCCAGTCTTGGCTCACGTTGGGCATCCGAAATGCTCACATAGGGCTGACGGCTGGCGTGGCTATACATCTTCTCGTTGTCAGGAGTAAATACGCCATGTAGCGTATGGACTGTGGGCGTTTTGGAGAAATGTGCGTAGGGCAACGCGGGGCAGCCCATATGAGAGTGTATGATGTCAAAATCCTGGGCTTTTTGATAGACCTGACTGAGTTGCAGCATTTCATAGATCTGGTGTTCTTTCACCGTTGGATCAAGCCGCAACGCTCGTGCGTGAACCGATTCTAGCTTTGCCAAACTGATCGAGTCGCCAGATGCAAATAGCGTCACTTCATGGCCACGACGCACCAATTCATCGGTGAGCAAGCTTACTACTAACTCAATCCCGCCATAAGCTGGGGGGGGGACGCGCTCCCACAAAGGGGCAACCTGAGCAATCCGCATACAAACCTCCTACAAAGTCAAACTGTTTAGAAGTCTCGTTCTAGCTACAGAGTCCTTCCAAGCTAATTTCGCTTGAGAGATATGTCAGATTTAATTGAAATTCAAATTTCTGCCAAGTCGGAGATTTCACCTTGACAATTTGAGAAGTTCCACTTTTGCTACAAGCGTGGTACACCAATGCTACAAGTTGTCGTAAGAAGAAACACTTATTTGAGAGACCTTGTTTAGAAGCGTCGAAGCCCGCTCACTGCCTAGAGATATCCGCTAAGAAGGCGGCGGGTTTATTTAGCTCTCTCAAAGTTTAATCCGCTACAAATTAGACTAACTGAGCGAAGGTGAGGGTATTACGCCATGCATAGGTTGCGATCGACTTCTAAAATTGGTCACGATCGCTGACAAAGCTTATTTCTTCGATACACAAAAAATCATTGTTAACTCAAAATCTCGTCCTCTAGATCCAACTGCACGTTTAGGAGCGCAGAGAACCTATTTCGAGCCTGACGAACCCTGAACCGGAAAGTTTCCGAGCACGATCGCAAATTTTGTATTACTTTCCTTCGCCGCTCACTGCCTGGGTTCCATAACCATTTGGGCAACCCAAAATTCCCCACCCGTCAAGGCTGTCGAATGCCGTTAGCTTCGCAAGTGCCTTCAGCAACGCGCCTAAAAGAACAAAGTTTGCCTTCGCAGACTAGGCCGATTCAGGCTTTGTTAATCCGAGAAGGCGGATTGTGTTCTCGTAGCTGCGGTTTGAACCGCCAGGCAAAAAGTTTTGTCAGTTAACTAGCACCGACCCGTAACCTTTACTCAGCCCATTCCACCTTAAAAACCTCAGCAAAAGCCTTCACCACATCGGGCTTAATTTGTTGAACCGTGATGCCTGGAATGAACTGTTCTAAACTACCCACAGGCCGGTCAGGAATGCCACAGGGGACAATTTGATCAAACCCCCGTAAATCAGGGCAAACATTCAACGCAAATCCGTGCATCGTAATCCAACGGCTGACTTTGATGCCGATCGCTGCTACTTTTCGCCCTTCGACCCAGACTCCGGTTAAGCCAGCAATTCGCGTTCCGCTCAAGCCATAATTCGCCAAAACTTGAATAATCACTTCTTCTAACTGGCGCAAATACCAATGCAAATCTTTTTGGTAAAACTGCAAGTTCAAAATCGGGTAGCCCACCAATTGACCCGGACAGTGATAAGTTACCTCGCCTCCTCGCTCAACCCGGTGTAATTCATACGCTGTTTGGGTGGGATCAAACTTCAAAAAGTCGAGTGTTGCGCCGTGACCCAGGGTGTAAACGGGAGGATGTTCTAACAAAATCAAAACATCGTTTAATTTAAGACTTTCTTTACGTTCTGCGACTAGCTTTTGCTGCCAGTCCCAGGCTTTTGAGTAAGGAATGAGACCGCGATCGTACAGCACACAACAGCGCGTCAAAGACAGATTTTCTAAAGGTGAAAAACTCACAAGCGATCGCAATCTTACCTTTAATATAAACGAATTCTAAACGGCTGACGTATCCCAACGTAAATACTATTTACAATGTCTTATTACAATGTCTTAGAACCGCTGAGAAATCAAGGGGAGTTACTCCTAAATTGCCCTTAGATCACAACAGAAATCATCAAGAATTATCACAGGATGCAACACATTCTAAAGAGGACTGTCTGCCAGAATACAAAGTGTTAGGGTAACAGTAACACCCAAATCTTTAAGGGGAGAGCCTCTATGAAGCTTGTTATCCAGGGCAAAAATATCGAGATCACTGAACCGATTCGTGAGTATGTCAACCAGAAGATTGAGAAGGCTGTCAGCCACTTTCAAAACCTGACCACCGAAGTTGATGTACATCTATCTGTTGCTCGAAACCCCCGGATCACGCCCAGTCAAATCGCTGAGGTGACAATCTATGCCAATGGTGCCGTTGTGCGCGCCGAAGAAGGGAGCGAAAGTCTTTACGCCAGCATTGATATGGTTGCCGACAAGATTTCTCGACAGCTTCGCAAATACAAAGAGAAACGCTACGATAAGCGACACGAAGCCAAAACATCAGAAGTTCTAACCGATCAACCTGTTACTGAATTGTCCCTTGATCGCACCCCCGAACTTCCCGCCACTGTTTTACGAACCAAGTATTTTGCGATGCCACCAATGACGATCGCAGAAGCGCTAGAACAATTGGAACTAGTTGGACACGACTTCTATATGTTCTGCAACTCAGAAACAGGCGAAATTAATGTCGTTTATGAGCGAAATCATGGCGGACATGGCGTGATTCAACCCCGCAAAAACAACGGACACACTCACTCTAGTAAAAATGGAAAAGCCCACACAAACGGTCATTCAGCCGTCGATCGCGAAGGACACACTGTAAGTTAGCGCCGAGGATTCCAAATTTCTAACGTTAGATCCCTGACTTCTTAAAGAGGTTGGGGATCTTGTGTTTGATAAGCTGTTTTATTGAACTCAGTTGTCATCACTTCAAAAACAACTTTATTAAGATAAACGGTTAATTTGATCACAAAGCGATCGCGCTACTCCATAATTCAGGCATACCAAATTTTCATCGAGATCAAAGCATTGATTGACCTGATCTGTTTACCTGATCAAAGGTTTTGCGAAAATTTCTGATCGACTAATCCGTGGATGAAGGATGTCGTCACTTTCCAGCTTTGCCCAAATTCTTGATCCAGCTTGGACAACCTTTAAGAAAAATTCGCCAATCGATCGCAGACTGCTTAATTTTTGAGGCAGTTGAGATGACTTACTTTTCTTTTTTTCAGGGAGGAATGTATGAGCGATAGACTATCATCGGGTTCCCGAAGCGTTGCGATCGTGGGGCCCTATTTAAGTGGAAAAACAACCCTTCTCGAAAGCCTTTTGTGGGTGACAGGCGCAACGACTCGCAAAGGCAATGTGCAAGATAAAAATACGGTCGGAGACAGTGCCCCAGAGGCCCGCGATCGTCAAATGAGTGTCGAAGTCAACGCTGCCAGCACCCAATACGGCGGCGTTTCTTTTAATTTTCTCGATTGTCCGGGGTCGGTCGAATTTTCTCAAGAAACCTACAATGTGCTGATTGGCGTGGATGCCGTTGTCGTTGTGTGTGAAGCGGTGAGCGATCTCTTCGAGTTACCCGCAAGGGGTCGCGTTCTTAGCCTTGCGCCCTTATTCAAATTTCTCGACGATTGGGAGATTCCGCATCTAGTTTTCTTCAACAAAATGGATCGGGCTGATGTCGATTTTATGGAGGTTTTGCACGCACTCAAATCGATTTCTAGCCGGCCTTTGGTGCCTCATCAATATCCCATTGGGCGGGGCGAAACGCTCACAGGCTTTATCGATTTAGTCACCGAGCAAGCCTATCACTATCATCCCGGTGCCCCTGCTGACCGCGTGCCGTTTCCCAAAGAATTAAAGGAACAAGAAACGATCGCTCGGACTGAAATGTTAGAAACGCTATCCAATTTTGACGACCATTTGTTAGAAGAACTGCTCGAAGACATTGAGCCACCCGAAGCAGAAATCGTTCAAGATCTCAAGCTGGAATTGGGCGCAGATTTGATTGTGCCTGTGTTTGTGGGGGTTGTCGATCGTGATTTTGGCGTTCGTCCTTTATTGGATGCTCTAGTACGCGAAGCGCCCGACTCCGAAACGACCGCAGAACGACGCGGCATTATTCTCAGCGCTAGTACGCCGTTGGCTCAGGTTCTCAAAACCTACTTCACGCCTCAAGGGGGAAAACTCTCGCTGGTGCGGGTTTGGCAAGGCACGATTCAAGATGGCACCGTGCTAAACGGGGTGCGAGTCGGCGGCATTTATCGTCTAACGGGGCAACATCAGCAGGGGTTACAGTCCGCTCAGGCAGGTGAAATCGTCGCCCTGGGACGGATGGACGGCATCAAAACGGGCGATACGCTCACCTGTGCCGAGGCCCAAAATGCGACAGAGTTGCCCAAAGCCGAGAAAATTGAACCCGTCTACGCCCTCGCGATCAATACCGAAAAACGCAACGATGAAGTCAAACTCACCGGAGCATTGACCAAACTGTTAGAAGAAGACCCTTCACTACACTGGTATCAACACGGCGACACTCACGAAATTATTCTCTGGGGTCAGGGCGAAATCCATTTGCAAGTAGCGCTCGATCGCCTTCGTCGCAAATACAATCTGCCCATGTGTACCCATTTGCCGCAGGTCGCCTACAAAGAAACGATTCGTAAATCCGCCACCTCTCACGGACGCTACAAACATCAGACAGGTGGACACGGCCAGTTTGGCGACGTGTATTTGGATATCAAACCCATGTCACGCGGTCAAGGCTTTCAGTTTGCCGAAACGATCGTCGGGGGAGTCGTGCCCAAACAGTACATTCCAGGCGTGGAAACGGGGGTACGAGAATATCTAATTCGCGGGGCGTTGGGCTTTCCCGTCGTCGATGTGGCAGTCACCTTAACAAATGGGTCTTATCACAGCGTCGATAGCTCAGAGCAAGCCTTTAAGCAAGCGGCCCGATTGGCGATGCAAGAAGGATTGATCAAGTGTGAGCCTGTTTTACTCGAACCGATCGTGCGGGTGATTCTCTCAATTCCGACAGATTTCACCTCCAAAGTGCTGCGGCTGGTGAGTGGTCGGCGCGGTCAGGTGTTGGGTTACGACGCAAAAGCCGATTGGCAAGGTTGGGACGAAGTGACCTGTCTGTTACCCCAGGCGGAAATGCACGATCTGATTGTGGAACTACGATCGCTCACAATGGGCGTGGGTTCTTTTCACTGGCAACCCGACCACCTACAAGAAGTCCCTGACAAACTGGCGGAACGAGTTCTCTCAACAATGGGAAATGGGAACGAGAACGGTCGATCGCACAGCCATTAAACCTGGATTTTAATCTGGATTCGATGAAGTTTTTTCGCAAAGTTCTCTACTCGTGGGGGATTTAGGAGGCTGCTAGATTAACAACCGCAGCGAAAGATTTTATCGAATTCACGTTAATGTCAATTCGATGAGAGTTTTTTCGCTTCGTTGTTCACGGCTTCTGCCCCCCAACCCC
>NZ_JBJPHU010000170.1:0-10853 GCF_052939515.1 Phormidesmis sp. 146-33 | reverse complement strand
TTGGGGGGCAGAAGTGCTGAATAACGAAGCGAGAAAACTCCATCGAATTCACGTTTTATCGAAGCTGTGCTGTATCGCTACCGAGCGGGGATGCCGTGGCGCGACCTACCGGGGCGGTTTGGTGACTTTCGGGTGGTGCATACGCGCTTTAGCCGTTGGTCAAAAACCGGCGTGTGGGAACGAGTCTTTCAGCATTTAGCGGAAGATGCCGATAACGAATACGGGATGATTGATGCGACGATTGTCCGCGCCCACCAACACAGTGCGGGTGCAAAGGGGGGGAGCCAGAATCAGAAGCGATGGGTCGCAGCAAGGGCGGATTGAGTCCCAAGATTCATGCCACAGTGGATGCGTTAGGCAATCCGTTGAGCTGTCATCTCACGCCTGGACAAGCCTGTGACCTGGATGGAGCCGACAAGTTGCTGCCGGATTTAGTCGCAGATACTGTACTGGCGGACAAGGCGTATGATGCAGATGAGCGAGTGATTCGGCCGCTCGAAGCACAAGGCAAGACTGCTGTGATTGCACCAAAACGCAACCGCAAGCAACAGCGGGAGTATGACAAAGAGTTGTACAAAGCCCGCCATTTGATCGAAAACTTCTTTGCCAAACTCAAGCAGTATTGGGCGATTGCGACCCGGTACGACAAACGAGCGGTGAACTTTTTGGGAGCGATTCATCTTGCAGCTTCCGTCATCTGGCTCAATTGATGACACACCCTAGGTAGTGCGATCGCCCTAATCAAAGTTTGAATCAAACTGCTTACTCAGGAAAAACTGCAAGCCGACCTCGATTGGGATGGTACCATTGCCCTCTGCATCAGTTGCGGACTGGGCATCTACCTCTCGCTCAAAGAAGTCATTAAATTGTTTTAGAGCTTCGTCAAAAAAGGATGGATCAGAGATCACTTCTCCCTCATTCACTCTCAAGTCCTCAATTCAAAACTGACAGACGACTACTACAATAAATGAGACATCGGTGAGAAAGCTGGAGGCAAAGGTATGAATGTTTTTGGAATTGGCTTGCCAGAAATGGTGCTAATCCTGGTGATTGCTCTGCTGGTCTTTGGCCCCAAAAAACTTCCCGAAATTGGACGCAGCGTGGGAAAAGCCCTCCGGAGTTTCCAGGATGCCTCTAAGGATTTTGAAGCCGAGTTTAAGCGAGAAGCCGAACAGATTCAAAAAACGGTTAACGAGCCGATGACTGCCACTCTAGAGCCTTCTCAGCCCACCCTCGCACCCGCTGAATCTGTGAGCGAACCCGTCGCCGAATCTTCTGAACCTGTCACTGAAGAAGCGATCGCTGCTGGCACCGAGCCAATCAATCCCACTTAAAGACAGGTAAGTTCGATGAAAGTTTTTCGCTTCGGTGTTCTATCCTTCTGCCCCCCAACTCCCCAACGTTGGGGGACTTCAAAACAAGATTTCTGGTTCAAAGTCCCTCACTTGTGGGGGATTTAGGGGGCGTTCCCACTGCAAGCGAGGTGAAGACGTTCATCAACTGACGTTAAAGACAATCCCACTTCAAAACCCGATCGCCCTTACCATGACCGAAGCAACTCCTCCCAAGCTGATCATTCCGCAACTTATTGTTGGGCTTGGCAATCCGGGGGCAAAGTACGAAAAGACTCGTCACAACGTTGGATTTATGGCGATCGATACCCTAGCTCGATCGTGGCAAATCAAACTCGCCGAACACAAAAAGTTTCAGGGCTGGTTTGGGGAAGGCAGCAGTTTAGGGAGCAAAATTTATCTGCTCAAGCCTACCACTTATATGAATAACTCTGGGCAGGCAATTCGGGCAGTTGTAGACTGGTACAAACTTTCGCCTCAATCGGTGCTGGTGGTTTACGACGATATGGATTTGCCCGTTGGTCGGTTGAGAATTCGGTTGTCGGGGTCGGCCGGAGGTCAAAACGGCATGAAGTCAACCATTAGTCATCTAGGAACTCAAGATTTTCCCCGGTTGAGAATTGGAATTGGCAGCCCCAAAGCCGCTCCTGGAGACAAAGACGCAGTTTCTCACGTCCTGGGCAAATTGTCGGGCACTGATGCCAAGTTGATCGATGAAGTCCTAAAGCTGACCGTGGACGCGATCGACCTCAGTCTCAAGCAAGGGGTTGAAAAAGCGATGAGTCTCTACAACAATCGTAGTGTTGAGCAACCGACTGTCTAAAGTATTGTGTCAAAACGTCTCCCCGAAACAACCGCCCACGTCCGCATCACCCGCCAAAGTTGGCAGCAAGGTAGCATCGAAGGCGAAGTCCGCGCTAATCAGTTTGAGTGGCATTTTCTCTGGCATTTTCGTCAGGGGCGGCTTTTGGTTGAGCCTTCTCTAGGTCGAGCCTTGATCAAAGAACCTTTGGGCCGCTTTTTGGAGCAGCGAGATTACCAATTAGAACCTGGCGGCGATTATTCATTCACGATTCGAGCGGAGTTGTAGAGGTGAAGAAGTGAGGTGTGAGGTGTGAGAAGTTGTACAGACTTGAAACCTAATCGCTGACCAATCGTTCTAAATATCGCTCGATTAGCAGAATGGCTACGATATCATCGACTTCGCGCGGAGGGGTTCGCATTCCCTGGGGGAGCAAGCGAGTTAGACCTTTGGGGGGATACATTTGCCAGTAGCGATCGCGCGCCTCCAAGCTGCTATTTCGTTCGTCTACGGTGATTACTCTCAAGGGGTCGGGCAAATCGTCTGAGATCTTTTGTTTCCAAGCTTTAGAAGAGGTTTGGTCGCCGATCACCAAAAGAGAAATCGGGAACTGTTGACGCAGGGTTTGCACCGTCGCGATCGCTTTTTCTGCGGCAACCACTTGATGATAATAGAGCCGACGATCGACTCCCATCACGGCCAATCCACACTTTTGACGACCCGGATCGAATCCCAAAATCACAGGCTGATCAGGAAAAATCTCATCTGCCATCGTCTGCCCCATCTCTCGTACCACTGCGACCAAATATCATTGTCACTTCGTTTGCCGCTTTCTGGTGCCCATCGCACGAAAGACAACGCCGCCTCATCCCTTATCCTTCATCCCTCCTCGCAAAGCGGATTACCGGGGAACAGATCATCCAAGTTCTCCCTCATCCCTTCCTCAAGAAGTTCTCAAGATCACCTGTCCATTTTGCACAGCCACCAATTCTATTTTGAGCGGGCCCGCCGTATAGGTCACCTCAGCCGCCACCACCCGAATCTCGATCGACGAGTTGTACTGTCGCAGTTGATCCACAAAACTTGACCAGGTTTGGAGGCGATCGATTTGCACTCCATCGGTCAAAACGCCAGCCCGACGCGCCCGAAAGTTAGAAGCGGCGACCAGTTGGCTGATGCTTTGATTTAACTCTTCGGTTGAGAGTTGGGACGGCTCGATCGACTTAGACGCAACCACATCCCCCGCCAAAAACAACACTTGATTACGCACCGCATCCGCAAACACCGCAACAGGCGTTTTTTCACCCTGCACATAGTTTGCTGCCGCAATAATTCTCACCACATAATCTTGACCATCATTAATCTGAGCGACAAGCTGCTCAACTTCAGGATTGGTAATTTGCACGATCTGCTCCTCTTCGGTAACCCCCGGCTGCACCGCCCGCAACGCCACTTGATTCGCTTTACGCAACAGTTGATCGACCGCCTGATTAGCTGCATTGGGATCGGTGATTCGCACAACGGCGGAGGCCAACACCTGATTGCGTTGGATTCGCAAAATGCCCCGACGAATCAAGTCCGCTTCTTGCTCAGATAACTGAACTTTTTGCGCCAGATAGGTTTGCTGGGCTTCTAGCTCTTTGAGTCGAGATTCGCGCTGGGCGATTACGAGGTCTCGCTCGGCAATGTCACGATCGCGCTGCTCAATAACGGCGTTGCGTTGGGCGATTTCTGCGTCGCGTTGAGAAATTTGCTGTTTGACCTGATCGCGCTGGGTGATCAAAATTTGCTGCTCAGATTGGAGTTGGCTAATCTCCGATCGCAGTTTTAGGGCCTGTTCTGAAACAGTACTCAGTTGATTGCGAATGACATCTCGCTGAGATTCTGCTCGTTTGCGCTGGGTTTCTGCTTGAGACTGTTTGGCGATCGCGTCTTTGAGCGATAGATTAATCCGATCGAGTCGGGTCTGCACTCGCGCCTGTTCGGTCTTGGTTCGACTCAATTCTTGCTCGACCTGCGTTTTTTGAGTCATCGTGTTTTGCAGGTCGTTGAGCGTTCGTTTGAGGGTGTCACGGGTGCCAGACAGTTTGCGCTCAATTTGCCCCAGTTGAAAAATTCCCACCCGCAGCCGCTCATTCGTGACTAACAGCAAGGCCATCGTCGTCGCAGAAATCAAGCCCCCGGTTAAAATCGTCACCAAAACCGCCGTCTTTTTGGGCCGCAAATTAAACAGACTGAGACGAGCTTTGCCCACACGGGTACCGATGCGATCGCCTACCGTAGCAATCACCCCACCCAGAATTAGTACTGCCAAAATCAGGATGATCCCACTGGACATTGAGTCTTTACAAAGCCTCTGCGCTGCAACTTAAATCTGCGATCGCTGTCATGCCAGGTCGTTCCTAATCTTTTTAGGAAATTGCGGACAGACACATCGTTCAGATTCAGCCTATATTATGCACTTTGGACTGTTCCTGCGGAAAATAGATAAGAGGAAAAGCGCAAATCTTCTATTTTCCACCGTCTTGTTTCATCTAATTAGTTATGTATGCGATGTGCAACTTTTTCTTAGCCCCCTTTTTAAGGAGGTTGGGGAATCGTACCGTTGGAGGCACAGTCTAGAGATTCCCCTTAATCCCCCTTAAAAAGCTAGGTGTACACACAAGTCGTTGTCGCTCTGTTTCAGGCGGCTTCAGCCCCCTAAATCCCTCAGAATGGGGGACTGTGAGCAGTCGTCATGGCTTTGAACTTTGGAAATCCTTCCTCTGTCATAGTCCGCCAGAATGGGGGATTTAGGGGGCGAAAAGATTGACACTTCTCACAGATTCATTCCTTCAATCAGCAACGCCAATTTAACGGGTACAAGTATCCACAAACATGCAGGTTATTTGATTCTCGATCTCAGAGTAAAAATCAACCTTGCACAAACTGCTTGGCACTGCATTCTAGAAGTTGATTGTGAGTGTGATTTGTGGTGAATTGTTCGCAGAAAGCAGTCTGACAAAATTTCCTATTCCGCATGATGTTTTGGTTTATCTCCTTCGGCAGATGGGCTTCATTTCAGTGAATTGATATTCTCTACTTGTGAGCCAAATAATTTAGGAGAAACGGATATGAACATTATTGCTTGGATTATTTTAGGACTGATTGCAGGCGCGATCGCAAAAGCAATTTACCCTGGTGATCAAGGCGGCGGTATTCTCGGAACAATGATTTTGGGCATCGTCGGTGCATTTTTGGGCGGCAGCTTGTTTACCCTACTGCAAACTGGAAGTCTTCAGCTTACGGCAGCAGGTTTAAGCATTCCTGGTGTGTTTGTAGCCGTCTTGGGCGCAATCATCGCGATCTTCCTGTGGGGCTTGCTGACTCGTCGCGCAGTCTAACTAACGTTGCGAACGGTTGCTACGAAACTGTGTAAACAGGGTGACAAGCTGCAAAAAATGAGATTGACAATCTGGGTTCCTCTCAAGCTAAAAACTTACGTCTGGGAGGAACCTTTTCAGTGTCGATTTGGTGCTGGCGATCGCGTCAGAGATAGAGTTGGAAGACATTCCCAAACCCTTTAATCGTCTGCTAGAACCGTCAAAAATTTTGCAGTAAATCTACCCTCGCCCCTCTTCTTTAGGCTTGGCTTTGTTGACTCGTAGCTGTCTGCCCATCCACTCTGCCCCGTCTAATTCCGTGATCGCGGCATCTTCTTGAGCATCTTCTGTCATTTCGACAAACGCAAAGCCCCGCATTCTACCTGTCTCGCGATCGGTGGGTAATACGACACGCTTGACCTCGCCATACTCAGCAAAAACCGCTTTGAGATCATCTGCTGTGGCTTGATAGGACAGGTTTCCGATGTAGATTGTCATGAGATAGTCATCCGAACGTAGAGCTAAAGGCTGGGACGTTTTGGCGACTACAATCTAGTTCGCGAAAGCATCCACATATCATACTGCTCACATCGTAGACTCTATTTTTGTTCTAAAAGAACATCTAGATTACAAACTGCACTTTTAATACTCAAAAAATTTCAATCTCTACTATTTAGCGCTCTCTATTCCCAGTGATTTGCTCAATCATTGAGTAGAATAAGCAGGCTAATTCAAGTTAAAGGACTCGTTAAATTTCAATCTTTGCAGAAGACGCTAAATCAGAGCGAACCTAGAAAGTATTTAGATCCCCAACCAATCGTTAGGGATCAAACACGACCTAAAATTACGGATGTCGCAATGTTAAAAATTAGCGTCTGGAACCGCAAATCTCTGGCAAGCTAGTCGATCGAGATGGACTGCGGCCCACTGCCGTTGCCGTTTTGACTTCTAGTAGCAGTTGTGTAAGAGGTGCCAGCGTTTTGGTCGAGCCAGCTTTTAACCGGGTCATCCGCAAGACTCAACCGCAGCAACCCCGAAAAGAGTCCGCCAAAAAAGGCCACAGGCTGTTGAGTAACTTCTTTAAAGATGGGCGAGAGTTCGTCAAGAAACATGGAGAAAATTCCTTTGCGCGGTGGGTCTTTTTGGATGGTAGCAAGAATGGACAAGCAAGGTGGGCGTTGGCTCAAATTAGCGCTTGACTCTCTGCCTCACACCGATGCCCTCTCAAGCTAAGATGATGATTGGTCTATCAAGCCGCAACGGGTGCCACTTGTGCTAAATACCCTGATTACTGACTTCAAAATTATCTTCGATCGCGACCCCGCCGCCCGAAATTGGTTAGAGGTTTTGTTTTGTTACCCTGGTCTCCAGGCGTTGATCTTCCATCGCTTTGCTCACTGGCTTGGCGCGATCGGTCTGCCCTTTGTACCCCGATTTATTTCTCATATTGCTCGATTTTTGACTGGGATTGAGATTCACCCTGGGGCGACGATCGGCAAAGGGGTCTTCATCGATCACGGCATGGGTGTGGTCGTGGGTGAGACGGCAATCATTGGGGATTATGCGCTGATCTACCAGGGCGTAACGCTGGGCGGAACGGGGAAAGAATGCGGCAAACGACATCCGACGATCGGCGAAAATGTCGTCGTTGGGGCAGGAGCCAAAGTGTTAGGCAATATTCAAATCGGCAACAATGTCCGAATTGGCGCAGGATCGGTTGTTTTGCGCGATGTCCCTTCTGACTGTACTGTGGTGGGCATTCCAGGTCGGATTGTCTATCGCTCAGGAGAACGGGTTGAGCCATTAGAGCATGGCAGACTTCCAGACTCTGAGGCGCAGGTGATTCGAGCACTGGTCGATCGCATTGAGACTTTAGAACAGCAGATTCAAGGATTACAAACTCGCCAATCGATCGCGGCTTGTTATGCGCTGGCGGCCGTTTCTCCTCAAGATGAGTCAGGTCAGCTTCCAGAAAACTTGCCGTCTGAGGCGGCTTCTGAGCCAGTTGAGCCTACTCCAAGCTGTCGGCTACGCGATCGGGTGATTGATGAGTTTCTCGATGGTGCAGGAATTTAGCTACGGAGATACGTTTTGCGTGGCTTGATACACCCTACCGATGAAATTCAGGGTGTTTTTAAGCAGATCTTATAGGCTCGAAGTCCATAAGTGGGTTGAGTTAGGCAAAACGTACCATTTTCTGAGGTATAAAACAATTCCATAATCTTGCGCTAGGCTTGGGAAGCATAAGGGCAAAGTCTTTGTGGTGAAGTGTTTACAAACGCTTGGGCAAAGACTTGTTGAAGCCGACTTGAGAAGCGCAAGGCTAGAAACGGTATGGCAGAGGCAAACCAAAATCCTGAACAAAAGGCACGCGATCGCATTGACAAACTTCTCAAGCAGGCGGGGTGGGTCGTGCAGCCAAAGAAGAAAATCGATCTCAGTGCTGGTCTTGGGGTTGCTGTCCGCGAATATCAAACCGATGCGGGCCCGGCTGATTATGTGCTGTTTGTGGATCGCCATCCGATCGGGATTATTGAAGCCAAGCGTGAGGAGGAAGGGCATCGCTTGACGATCGTGGAGGAGCAGTCCAATGAATATGCAGACAGTAAGCTGAAATATCTTCACAACAAGCCGCTGCCCTTTATCTATGAAAGTACGGGGACAATGACTCGGCTGACCGATCGCCGTGACCCCAAGCCTCGCGCCCGTCCTGTTTTTGCATTTCATCGTCCTGAGACATTTCAAGCCTGGTTAAAGCAAGATAAGTCATTGAGAGGGCGATTGTTGGATTTGCCAGCTTTGCTAACTGAGGGACTGCGAGACTGTCAGATTTGTGCCATTACAAATTTGGATCGGTCGTTTAAGGCGAATCGTCCACGGGCGCTGATCCAAATGGCGACGGGAAGCGGCAAGACCTTTACGGCAGCTACGTTTGTGTATCGTCTGTTGAAGTTTGCAGGGGCAAAACGAATTCTATTTCTGGTTGATACTAAGAATTTGGGCGAACAGGCAGAGCAGGAGTTTATGTCGTTTACGCCCAACGATGATAATCGTAAGTTTACCGAACTCTATGCGGTGCAGCGGTTGAAGTCGAGCTATGTGGCGGCAGATAGTCAGGTTTGTATTTCAACAATCCAGCGGCTCTACTCGGTGTTGAAAGGAGAGGAGCTAGACGAAAAGGCAGAAGAAGCGAACCCGAATGAGTTGATTTTGCCTAAAGCTCCGATGCCTGTGGTGTATCACGATCGCTTACCGATTGAGTTTTTCGATTTCATTGTGATTGATGAGTGCCATCGATCGATCTACAACATTTGGAAGCAGGTGCTGGATTATTTTGATGCGTTCTTAATTGGATTGACCGCAACGCCCGATAAGCGCACGTTTGGATTTTTTAACGAAAATGTGGTGAGCGAATACACTCACGAACAGGCAGTTCTCGATCGCGTAAATGTGGGATATCTGCCTTACATTATTGAGACTGAGATTACGAAAAATGGTAGCCGTCTAGTTGCAAAAGAATATGTAGAAAAGCGCGAAAAACTCACCCGCAGCCAGCGATGGGAGCAGCTAGACGAAGAGGTCTCATATTCGGGCAGTCGGCTCGATCGAGATGTGGTCAACCTTAGCCAGATTCGTAATATCATTCGGGCGTTTCGCGACAAGCTGCCGGAGATTTTTCCAGACCGACAGGAAGTGCCCAAGACGCTAATTTTTGCTAAAGATGACAGTCATGCAGATGACATTATCAAAATTGTGCGAGAGGAGTTTGGCGAAGGGAATGCCTTTTGTAAGAAGGTGACTTACAAAGCGGAAGAAGATCCCAAATCGGTGCTGGCACAGTTTCGCAATGACTATTATCCGCGCATTGCAGTTACGGTGGATATGATCGCGACCGGAACCGATGTGAAACCGCTGGAGTGTCTGCTGTTTTTGAGAGATGTGCGATCGAAGAACTACTTTGATCAAATGAAAGGACGGGGAACGCGAACGCTGGATGAGGACGGTTTGAAGCGAGTCACCCCTTCTGCTCGCAGCATGAAAACCCATTTTGTGATTGTGGATGCGGTGGGGGTGACAAAATCGCTGAAGACGGACACGCGATCGCTAGAGCGAAAACCATCTGCACCGATCAAAGATTTGATGATGGGCGTGATGATGGGGGCAGAGGATGAGGATGCCTTTTTGTCGTTGGCGAGTCGGTTGATGCGGCTGGAACTGCAAATGAATCATCAGGAGCAGGGTCGGTTGCAGGCGTTGTCGGGCGGTAGGAGTGTCAGAGAAATCGCCAGGACGCTGCTCGATGCTCATGACCCGGATGTAATTTTGGCGCGATCACGGGTTGAGGGTGGATTGTCTGAATTGGAGTTGCCGACGGATGGGCAGATCGAAACGGCTCAGAAGGGTTTGATTCGGGAAGCGGCAACGATCTTTACGGGAGAACTGGTTGAGTATTTGGATACGGTGCGGAAAGTGCATGAGCAAATTATTGATGTAGTGAACCTCGATCGCGTGACGTTTGCAGGATGGGATCAGCAGGCAAAAGAGCAGGCAGAATCTGTGATTCAAGAGTTTGCTGATTTTATCGAGGCGAACAAGGATGAAATTACGGCACTGCGGATTTTTTATAATCAGCCTTATCAACGGCGATCGCTGACTTATCAGATGATTCAAGCGGTGCTGGATGTCTTGAGGGCACAAAAGCCGACGTTGGCCCCGTTGCGGGTGTGGCAGGCGTATGAGCAAATTGAGCAGGTGAATGGTAAAAGCCCGATTTCGGAGTTGGTGGCGCTGGTGGCGTTGATTAGGCGGGTGGTAGGAATTGACTCGACGCTGACGAGCTATGAGACGACGGTGAACCGCAATTTTCAGGAGTGGGTGTTTGGCAAGCAGGCAGGAGCGTTGAAGTTTAGCGAGGTGCAGATGGAGTGGCTGCGGATGGTGAAGGATTATCTAGCGACTTCGTTTCATCTAGAGGTGGGAGATTTGGAGTATGAGCCGTTTGGTATGGGTGGAACGGTGCGGATGTATGAGCTATTTGGGGATGAGATGGAGTCGATTATTGAGGAGTTAAATGAGTCTATGGCGGCATAATTGGGGGGCAGAGGGAAGCGATCTGGGATTGATTTTGAAGAGATTAAGGATTGTGGATTAAACAAAACCGATCGTGGGTGGTGCGTTTCTACAAATTCGACATTATTTGATTCTCATTCCTTAGAGTCGAATGGGATTAGCCGTGATCGTAGAGTGAGAAATTACGATCAATCCAAATAACTCGAAAGATGTTTGGGTCTACCGTTCAAACTATGCCGAGTCAAAGTCAAAGTGCCAACACATTAA
>NZ_JBJPHU010000169.1:9824-11050 GCF_052939515.1 Phormidesmis sp. 146-33 | reverse complement strand
GGGGGGCAGAAGTGCTGAATAACGAAGCGAGAAAACTCCATCGAATTCACGTTAAATCAGGACATCTTCATAACCGTCAAAGAGTCAACAGGGATGTGTAGTTTTCCTTCTGGTATATCTTTCTGTTAATCTGGGCACAGCGATCGCGTAAAGGAAACACGGGCATGAGCGAGAGTGCCGTTTTGATCTCCGGTTCTGCTAGAAATCGAGTTGACCATGATGTGTTTATCTCCTACTCGCGGCGAGATGGTGAGTTTGCTCGGCGGTTGCTGGGGGCGCTCAAGGGTGAAAATCGGGATACCTGGGTCGATTGGCAGTCAATTCAGGCGGCAGAAGATTTTTGGCAGGCGATCGAGACGGGCATTGAGGCGGCCAATACGTTCATTTTTGTGATCAGTCCTGATTCGGTGGCATCTGAGTATTGCAACAAAGAAGTTGACTACGCGGTTTTGCACAAAAAGCGGTTGATTCCTGTGGTGTGTCGTGAGGCAGGAGATGTTCATTCGGCGCTGCGATCGCTGGACTGGATTTTTTTACGAGAACAGGACGACTTTGAGCCTGCGTTTGCACGATTGGTGAAAGCGATCGACACTGATCTGGAGCATACGCGATCGCATACTCGATTGTTGGTGAAGGCGATCGAATGGAACAAGCGGGGACGAGATGACAGCTTTTTGTTGCGAAAAATTGACCTGACAGATGCAGAATATTGGCTGACGGCCAGTACAGAAAAGGAGCCGATTCCGACTGAGTTGCATCGAAACTACATTACCACCAGCCGCAAGGTTGAGGATGACTACAATCTACTGCTGGCAAAGGGAGAACGGGCATTACAGCGGGTGAGGTTGGCGGCGATCGTGGTGCCTGTTGCAGCAGTGAGCGCCTTAGCTTTAGGAATCTATTCTGCACAAGTGAGCACTGAACTAGCACAAAAAAAACAAAACATCCGGGATGTGTGGCACTTTACCGATGCTCTGGCTGATAGTGCAAAGGGAAACTACGACAGTGCCCTGGATCGGCTGGCAACGGTGATAGAGCGTAATCCTCGCAGCACCTTTGCTCTAATGGGGCGCGGCTATGTTTTTTTACAAATGAGAAACTATGCAGCATCGGAAGCAGAGTTTAGGCGGGCAATTCAGATTGACCAAAATGACCCAACTGCCTGGCTTGGCTTGAGCAATGCGCTAAAAGGTCAAGACAAACCCGATGAGGCGATCGCAGCCCTC
>NZ_JBJPHU010000169.1:0-9724 GCF_052939515.1 Phormidesmis sp. 146-33 | reverse complement strand
AACCAAGCGATCAAGCTTGACCCAAAATATGCCAGTGCTCACTACAATCTGGGCAATGTGCTGTCTGGCCAAAACAAACTTGATGAAGCGATCGCTGCCCTCAACCAAGCGATCAAGCTTGACCCAAAATATGCCAGTGCTCACTACAATCTGGGCATTGCGCTGTCTAGACAAAACAAGCTTGATGAGGCGATTGCAGCCTACAACCAAGCAATTAAGCTTGACCCAAAACATGCTAATGCTTACGTCGGTCTGGGCATTGCGCTGTCTAGACAAAACAAACTCGATGAGGCGATCGCTGCCTACAACCAAGCCATTAAGCTTGACCCAAAATTTGCTCTGGCTTACAACAATCTGGGACTCGCGCTGTCGAGCCAAAACAAACTCGATGAGGCGATCGCTGCCTACAACCAAGCCATTAAGCTTGACCCAAAATTTGCTCTGGCTTACAACAATCTGGGACTCGCGCTGTCGAGCCAAAACAAACTTGATGAGGCGATCGCTGCTTACAACCAAGCGACCAAGCTTAACCCAAAATATGCTGACGCTTACTACAATCTGGGACTTGCGCTGAGGAACCAAAACAAACTCGATGAGGCGATCGCTGCCTACAACCAAGCGATCAAGCTTAACCCAAAATATGCTAAAGCTTACTACAATCTGGGCAATGCGCTGTCGAGCCAAAACAAACTCGATGAGGCGATCGCTGCCTATAACCAAGCGATCAAGCTTGACCCAAAATATGCTGACGCTTACAACAATCTGGGCATTGCGCTGTTTGACCAAAACAAACTTGATGAGGCGATCGCTGCTTACAACCAAGCAATTAAGCTTGACCCAAAATATGCTGACGCTTACAACAATCTGGGACTTGCGCTGTCGAGCCAAAACAAACTTGATGAGGCGATCGCTGCCTATAACCAAGCTCTCCAAATCAATTCTAACTACGGTCTAGCTTATGCAAATCGTGGGTTAGCCTACTTCAAAAAGCAGCAGTCCGATCGTGCCCTTTCAGATATCGATCGCGCGATCGGACTTGGCTACAAAGAAGATTGGGTGATGAAGTTGCGAGAGCGGGTGAGAAAAGAGATGAAATGAGGAGCGTTTTGAGTTGAGGAGGATGAGGAGCGATCGGCTGCTCTCGGTATAGGTGTTAGGGTAAAATCATGAAACCAGCAGAAGGAATTTTAGTCATGTCGTCTCCAACGATCGCCACCGTAGTCAAGATGATGGAATCTCTGCCTGAGAACCTACAAGAGCAGGTTATCGATCATCTTCGCGAATACATCGACGACCTGCAAGACGAACTTCAGTGGGATGACTCATTCAAGCAAACTCAGACAAAGCTCATCGAAGCGGCTCGACGTGCCAAACAAGAGATTGCTCAAGGGCTTTCTAGCCCACTAGACTACGACCAGCTATGAACTCGACAACCCTGCCCTCTTTTTGGGATGCCTATCAACCCCTTGATGAAAAGACCAGGCGCAGCGCCAGAACTAATCTCAACCTTCTTACGGAATCAACCATAAACTTCTCGTCGATGCCTAATCCGGTTGATAAAAATGACTCTTTCCTCCTGGCTATATTCATAAATCACTCGGTAATCACCGACTCTTAGTTTAAAGAAGCCCGATAGATTAGCGGTCAAAGGCTGTGGCGTAATTTGGTCAAAATTCTCAGCCAGCCAATGAATCTTACTAACGATTCGCTCACGAAGTGTCTGAGTTAGCCGCTCTAAATCAGCAAACGCTTCTGACTCATATTCAACCCAATAGCTCATTGGCGACTCAGTCCCAATTTTTGCATCACCTCATCTGCTGGAATGCCACGAACTCCCAACGCTCTACGCTTGCGAATCTCCAAAAGCTCTTGTTGAAGTTCCTCTTTAACCGTTGCGCCTTCATCGGGGTCTGGCAAAAACTCGTCCAAAGCTTCCATGACCGTTTCTCGAATCAGAGTTTTCAGTTCGTTAATCGTAAGGTCTTTAACTTGCATAGCCGTTCCATCTAGCATTGCTCATTTAGTTTAAGCGATCGCCCCACTTCAGAGAACCCTACACTCAACGATCGCGCTTTGACAAAGGTTCGATCGACCATCCGTGAAGCGTTAGACTAAACTCAAACAATTCTGAACGGTATGAGAACGACCCCTTGCGGGTAACTCGAAGAGATCGAAGCTACCGCAACAATTACCGAAGATGGGCAACTCATCCTACAAGTGCCGCCTGATATTTCTCCCGGTCAGCATCAAGTCGTGATTGTGATTGATGAGCAATCTGCCTCTACTTCACAGCGATCGTCCCTGCAATTTTCAACCTATCCTGTTGGGTTAGCTTCCCCTGATCTAACCTTCCGTCGAGAAGACCTCTATGGCGGTTAAGTCGCTTTGGGTTCTTCTGGATCTTCACCAAGCGTCTGTTGTGTGCCGTGTCGAATGTGCAAAATCCGAACGGTAGAAACTTCTTGCCCTTCTAAAATCGTAAAGATAATGCGGTATGAGTTGCGTCCACGACCGTAAAGCAGTTGTCGAATTTCTTGACTAAAATACTCATTCTCACGCGCAGGGGGGCAGCGTCTTGGCATTTGAGATAAAGAAGCGATCGCTTGCAGCAACTCTGAATACCATTGGCTTGCCCTCCTTAGATCTGTAACTTGAGACAACCGCAGAAACGCGCTATCTGCTTCAGCTTCTGCCAAGCTAGAAATCTCAATGCGATACTTCATAGATCAGATGACAGACCATACTTGCGGTGTTGATCTTCTGCAAACTCCCGAAACGATCGCGATCGACCCGCCTCAAAATCATCTAGGCCCTGCTGAATTCCAGTCTTCGCTTCTTCCAGGTCTTGCGCTTCCCATTCCAAAACGCTTGCCAATAGCTCAGATGCAACAAGATTGACATTTTGACCTTGCCGAGCAGCCCGCTCACGCAGCAATGCTTCTAAATCTGGACTCAGGGTGACAACAATCGCCATAGTCTGCCTCGTTATCCTGTAACGTCGCTCATCTAGTCTAATCGATCGCCCGACCTCAAAGAACCCCGCGCTGCGCGATCAGGCATCTCTGAAGCGTTAGACTACTGGCTTGCCCTCCTTGGGTCTGTAACTTGAGACAACCGCAGAAACGCGCTATCTGCTTCAGCTTCTGCCAAGCTAGAAATCTCAATGCGATACTTCATAGATTCAGATGACAGACCATACTTGCGGTGTTGATCTTCTGCAAACTCCTGAAACGATCGTGCCCTTTCAGATTTCGATCGCACGATCAAACTTGGCTACAAAGAAGATTGGGTGATGAAGTTACGAGAGCAGGTGAGAAAAGAGATGAAATGAGGAAGAGCGATCGCCACAACGCAACTCAATTCATTAGCGTCACATCAGCCACATACTTCTCGACGATGCTTAATTCGATTAAATTAATCTCTCATCCCTCCCGCTCCCCACCTCAAACATCCCCACCGAAGACTGCAACTCCTGAGCCACCTGCACCGTTTCCCGCAGCACACCAGAGACGCGGCGCGACGAATCAGAAGTTTTGGCAGAAGTTTGGGCGACCTCTTGAATCAAACTCGTCACCGATCGCGAAGTCTCCACTTGAGAAACCGTTGCTTCTGAAATTGACTGTACCAGTTCATCAATCTGGCGTGACACATGCACAATGTGAATCAAACTTTGCTTAGCATTTTTGACCGAATGGGCACCCTTGACGACCTGAGCCGTCCCTTGCCCCATGACTTCGACCACCGATCGCGTCTCCAATTGGATCGCCTCCACAATCTGCCCAATTTCTCGTGTAGCCGCCGCCGATCGCGCCGCGAGTTCTCCCACTTCTGAAGCCACGACCGCAAAACCCCGCCCATGCTCCCCGGCACGAGACGCTTCGAGACTGGCGTTGATGGCGAGCAGGTCAGTTTGGACAGCGATCTCATTGATCAGCGACACAATTCTAGAAATCTGCTGAGACGCTTCGCCCAATTGTTTGACTTTTTTAGCAGCTTCTTCGATCGTTTCTCGCAGCTTGAGAATATTTTTCACCGTTAAATCCATTTCAGACTCACCCAGTTCTGCGACATTGGAGGCTTTGCGGGCGACTGTAGCGGCCTGAGTAGCGCGTTCGGCGACCGTTTGAATCGATCGCGTCATCTGCTCCACTGAGTTGAGAATGCGAGTCGTTTCCTCTGTTTGCTGAAGGGCATTTTCGGCTAGTTGTTTCATTTCGCCTTCATTTTCGCCCAAAAGACGACTGACCTGAGTAGCAGACTGCTTGACTTGAAGAACGATTTGGCGCAGATTTTCGACGATCGCATTAAAGAAATCGGCCACCGTGCCAATGTCACCAGATGTCACTTCGGCGCGCACCGTCAAATCGCCCCGTGATGCCCCTTCTACCTCTTCAAGGAGCGCGACAATTTGAAGCTGAAGCGACTCTTTGAGCGTCTCGGAAGCGTGCAGCGCAGCTTGTTTTTCTTGCAAAAGTTGAGCTTGATCCAGCGTGTACCCAATTTGCGGCGCAAGCTGTATCAAAAAGTCAGTTTCAAAGCGTTGCCATTGGCGAGGTTGAGAACATTGGTGAACACAGAGTAAGCCCATCGCCCGCCCGCCCTGCCAAATCGGAACCGCCATCTCTGCCTTGACTTCAAACCGTCGCAGATAATCTCGACGACGTGGCCGAATATCTTCTCGATCGGTGTCGTTGACAATCCAGTTGGATTGCGTCATGTATTGCTCAAAGTGATCAAGATCCAGTGGATTATCGACCACACTTGTAATAATCTTTGCGTACTCAGATACGACTGATTCAGCAATCACACTCGCATTTAATAAGTAATCTTCAAACCGATAAATAACGACGCGATCGGCTCTGAGAAAATCACGCGCTTCTTCAACCGAGGTTTGTAAAATCTGATCAGCATTCAGCGATCGTCGCATTCGTTCGGTAATGTTACTCAGCGCTTTCGCTTCTTTGGCTTGCTGCTCTTGACGAGAGGCTTCACCCGACAGCGCAATTTCTGAAGCCGAGAGATTGTCTGCCATCTGGTTAAACGCGATCGCCAGTTGCCCCACTTCATCTTGAGAAAAAACCTCAGCCCGCGCCGACCGATCGCCCTGAGCAAACTCCTGAGTTGTCTGCTCTAAGTGTTGAATCGGTTTGAGAACCGTCCGCCGAAACAGCAGGCTCCAGCCGACAATCAGCAATAGAGAAATCGCCAGCACGATCGCTTCTTGCAGCAAACTTTTAGAAATCAACTGATTCAGGGTCTCTTCGGGCGTGCCCCGCACCAGAATGGCGATCGACTCATCGTTATAAACAGGAGACGGCCCCTCCGGAGTTTCGACGATCCGATTGGGGACGGCTTTTGCAGCAACGGTATAAGTTTGGCCGCCCACCTCCAATCGCTGAGTGACAGCTTGCCCTTTGGCGCGGACTGCATCCGTCAACACCGATGTATCTGTAAGGGACACAGGTTGAGAACTGTTCTGGTCGAGGGCGGTTGCCAAAGAAAAGTCTCCCGTCGATCGCCGCAGATAAACCGCACTGTAGCCACCGTCAAATGCCTTAAGCGTACTTTCTACGATCGGCAATTTGCCATTGACCACATCTCCAAAAATCAGCGCACCAATCACTTCTTGATTCTCAGGATTTCTCACCGGAGTCACCACATAGCGAATCAGCCCATCGTCCTTAATTTCCTGCGGGAGGGGAGGGGCTTCTCGGCTCAGTTCGTCTTTAGAAATCGTCTCGCTGGCTTTGATTTGTTGTCCGCTGGCGATCGACTGTTTGACCAGATCGGCTAAGTTGGGAGCGGTAATTTTTTCATTAGAACGATTTTTATTAGCATTAATTACAATTCGCAGATCCTTACTGACCAGCGTTGCATATTCTATTTTTCTCGCCTTGACTTCGTTTTGCAGAATTTGTTTAACTTGATTCCGCAGGTCTTCAGGAATGGGTTGCCCTTGTTGTTGATTTTTTGCTGCGTTGATGATCGCAGGGTTATCAGATTGACCGCGTGAGCCAAATCCCATTTGATTTACTTTGATGTTGTAGTTTGTCTCCGTCACAGCGACTTCTGACTTGGCTTGAGCCTGTATCTGCGTGCGTAAACTACTGGTGATCACTATCGTTGAGCCGACCCCCAACGCCAAAATCGGAATCAATTCGCAGACAATCAGCGCGATCGCTTGTTTGCGTCCGATCGACAAATCACTAAACCACTTCAACCCAGAGGAACGATCGCCTCGAATTTCCACACCCACACTCCTTATTGTTGATAAAATTACTAGTGAATCATAGGTTGGACGCTGGAATCTAGACGTTGGACTTTGGACGCTCGACAGCGCTTTCGCTTCGTTGTTTGAATCTTCTGCCCCCCAACTCCCCAATTCTGGAGATGAGAACGTCTTTCATCAAATTCACACCCATTCGTCTAAGGTCTAAAGTCTCCCCGCTAATTTAGAGCACTACTTTCAATCAGTTGCGCCAATGTTCGTAAAAGCACCTGCTCGTTATATGGTTTTGAAAAATAAGCGTTTGCACCCAAATTTGTAGCGATCTGACGGTGTTTGTCACTGCTGCGTGAGGTGAGCATGGCGATCGGCACCCGTTCTAACGTCGGATTCGCCTTCATTTTGGCCAGCAGTCCGTATCCATCTAATCGAGGCATCTCAATGTCGCAGATCACAGCTTGAATCAGCGTCCCCGTTTCCAATCGCTCCAGCGCGTCGAGTCCATCTTTGGCTTGCTCAACTCGATAGCCTGCTCGCTCTAGCGTCAGAGCCAAAAAGCGCCGCACATTAATCGAGTCATCGACCACCAAAATCGTTTGATGATCAGCACTCAGGCGAGGAGTCGGCGGCAGAGGCGGCAATTCGGGAGGGGTACTCCGTTCGTAGCTCGTCAGCCAGCGCAGCATCTCCGAAACATTCACCAGCGGCACCACGCGACCATTTCCCATAATCGTGCAGTTGCTAAAGCCCGCCGGAAGTGGCAGATTGCCCTCGACTCGGCGAATCGTCGCCTCTTGCTCACCCCAACAGCGATCGATTTGCAGCCCAAACTTCTGAGTTCCCTGATTGACAATCACTACGGCAGGGGCAGCGATCGTCGGAACGGCTTCAAAACTGTAGCGCGATCGAGCGCAGTTAAAATTGAGCCAGCGCTGAAGACGAATTAGCTCAACGGGTTGATTTTGCCAGTTCAACACTTCGCTGCCTGCGGTTTGAATAATCTGCTCTGGTTTGAGCAAAAACATCTCTTCGATAATGTCGGTCGGAAAGGCCAGCAGCATTTTGTGACTTTCGACCAGCAGCACGCGCACCGTAGACAGCGTAAACGGAATCGACAGCGTAAAGGTGGTGCCCTGTCCAGCCTGCGTGTTGACCTTGATTTCGCCCCTGATTTGTTTGAGATTACTCCGCACGACATCCATACCAACGCCTCGCCCCGATAGCGTGGTTACCTGGTCGCGAGTGCTAAATCCCGGTTCAAAAATCAGTGACAGCAGTTCTTCATCGCTGGCCGCTGCTAAGAGAGTCGCATCTAAGCCCATCTGCTCGGCTCTGGTACGAATCTTATCGATCGCGATCCCTTCTCCATCATCTCGCACTGTGATTACCGTTCGGTTGCCCTGATGAAAGGCGCGAATCTCGATCACTCCCTCGGCTGGCTTGCCTTTGAGAACACGGGTTTCAGGCATTTCGATCCCATGATCAAAAGCGTTGCGAAGTAGATGCATTAAGGGATCGTTTAGCGTTTCCAAAAGATTGCGATCGACGAGTGTATTTCCCCCTATCACCTTGAGATCAATCTGTTTACCATACTGAAGTGACAACTCTCTCAAAGCACGAGGAAAGCGATCGAGAATATCCGACAAAGGACGCATTCTCAGTTGAGTCAATCCTGATTGCAGTTGTTTCGCTGTTTTGTTGAGATTGCGATTTACCTGCTCGGTATCATCCAGACTCAAATCGATATCTTCACTGACTTCTTGAATTTGTACCAGCGTTTCCATCACTTGTTGTGAAAGCAGATGAAGATCGCTATATCGATCCAGTTCTAAAGCATCAAAATCTGAAGTTTGAGATTTAAATTTTGTGCTTTGGGAATTGAGCGTCAGGGTGTTAGCGTTACCATTCTCAGAAGTGTCATCAGAACCTGCACTCAGAAGTTTTACACCGCGATTAAGAATCGGAGAGCCAAAGTTAGAAACGGTGACTTTATCGTAAGCATTTCGCATTTCAGAATTGACGTGATCCAGCGTTTGGAGGCGATCGTGCAGCGTTTGAGCCAGACTGCGAAGCCGCTTGAGATAGAGGTCTAAACCATTGCGGTCGATCGTTAATTCGCCAAACAAGTCATTGAGTTGATTTAACTGCTTAACCGGAACGCGCACCGTGGAATCTCGATCGCTTTCAGGCAGCATTTCTGGCTCTGTCTGCGTCTCCAATACTTTAAAGTCAGACACCTTAAAATCAGCCTGGGCCGCTTGCGTCTGGGACTCTTTTGCAGGCTGCAATTCCGTAAAGCCCTCGTCATCTACAGCCACCGAATCTGACGACAAAGCCTCCAGATACCACGCAGGCTCCTCTTCTAAAAGCGACTCCGCCGCATCTTGAGGATCACTTGCCGCAACCGCCTCCCAATCCAGCAAGGACTCCGAAGCCTCCAATCCATCGTCAGATAACAGGTCATTCAATCCCATATTGTCTGACTCTTTGAGGCCCGGCTGCGTCATCAGCGGAATCATCCCCGGAATTTCGGCATACTGTCCCACGATCGCCAGGGCCTGCGCCCGTCGCCAAGTTTGCAACGCAGAACGAGCGATCGCAGCCACCTCGTGATCCCCCACTTCCAAACAGTAGGTCACCGACTCACACAAGCTGCTAAACGCCGGGAGTTGCAGCATTTCGCCCAACCCGCCTAGCTCCTGCGCCAAAATCGACAGTTCTTCTTGCAAACAGGGCTGATCTGGCGTTTCTAAGACGCTTTCTAACCGCTGCAAGCAGCCCTCCACCTCCGTCTCAAACAACATCGGAACGATATCCTGTCCTTCGTCAGACGACAGCAGCGAAGCAGCACTCTCATCTTGAGGATCGCCTAACTGCTGGTGGAGTTGCGTAAAAATCGGTTCGACTTCTGCCTCGATCCAATTAGAGTCAAGGGTTACACTCTGGCGATCGCACTCGATCACCTGCCGCAGACAATGCACGGCTCTCAGCAACAAATTTTCGAGCGCAGCACTAATGACGATCGTCTTATCAACCTTGAGCACCTTGAGCGAATCTTCGAGCCGATGAGCCAGATCACTGAGCATTTGAAAGCCCATCATGCCCGCTCCACCTTTAATCGAGTGAGCCGATCGCAGTGCCGCGTTAATTTTTTGAGCATCCACTCGATGGTCTGCCAACCCAATGAGCGCCGCATCCAGCGTGTCCAGATATTCCTGCGCCTCATCGAGGAACTGGCGGCGAATTTCGAGTTCCTTATCGTGTGACATAGTTTTTTAAGAAGGGAGGAGGGATGAAAGGGGAGGAGTGAAGAGGGATGAGGGATGAAGGAGGAGGGAGGAGGGAGAAGACGGAAGACGGAAGACGGAAGACGGAAGACAAGAGACAGAACGGGAGACAGAACGAGACTTTTGTCCATCCTTCATCCCTCATCCTTCCTCCCTCCTCCTTCATCCCTCATCCCTCAACTTTGAAGGCTCCGACCGACGCTTGCAGGTC